>CAYUBX010000252.1:0-5523 GCA_964443165.1 uncultured Acidimicrobiales bacterium | reverse complement strand
CCCTGCGGACGGTGCAACTCCTGTCTTCGACGAGCGCACCCCGCCCGACGAGTTGGAGCCCTTCATCGGCGCCCTCGACGAACTGATCCCCGATGGGGCGACGGTGCAGTCAGGGGTGGGCGGCCTCACCGAGATCGCACTGTCGTCCATGACCCACAAACGCGACCTCGGGATCCACACCGAGATCATGTGCCAGGGCCTCGCCGACCTCATGCGCAGCGGCGCCGCGAACGGCAGCCGCAAGACGATCTTCACCAGCAAGGCGGTGTTCACAATCTCGCTGCCCGAGACGTTCGCCTACGTCAACGACAATCCCGACTGTCACATCACGCATGGCGAGGTGGCGCTCGACCCGCGGATCATCGCCCAGAACCCCTCGATGCGGTGCGTCAACGCGGCCGTCGAGGTCGACCTGCTGGGGCAGGTGAACGCCGAGATGATCGGCGGGCAGCAGTTCAGCGGGGTGGGTGGCCAGCTGGACTTCCTGCGGGGGTGCCAGCTTGCGGAGGACGCGCTGTCGATCCACCTGCTGCCCTCGACGGCGCGAGGCGGAACGGCCTCGCGGATCATTCCGCGCATCGGTCAGAACGGCGTCACCGCGACCCGCTACGACAGCCAGGTGGTCGTCACCGAACACGGCATCGCCTGGCTCAAGGACGCCACGATGACCCAGAAGGCCGAGCGGCTCATCGCCGTCGCCCACCCCGACCATCGTGCCGAGCTCACCGACGCCGCCGAGCAGGCCGGCCTTCTGTAGTTGAGTCACTTCGGTGTCTGACACCGAAGTGACTCAACTTCGGATCACTCCGCCTTGGAGGCGATGAAGAAGCTGTTTGCGCGGTCCTCACGCACGCCGGTGACCTCGATGTCGACGAACCCAGCGGCGGTCAGGTACTCGGTGGCCTGCTGGTGCCCCCACGCTGCGCCGAGACCGTTGCCGCCGTAGGCGAGCGACACCTGCATACAGTGCATCGTCGACATCGTGAAGAGGAACGGCGCCATCGGTTCGTCGAGCATGTCCGCCAGCTCGCTCGAGGCCTTCGGTTCGACACAGAGGTACGTGCCACCGGGACGCAGCATCCGGTGAATTCGCGCCAGGACCTCCGCGGGTCGGCTCTGGTCGTGGATCGCATCGAAGGTGGTCACGAGATCGAAGCGACTGTCGAGGTCGAGCTGCGCCGCATCGGCGACCTCGAAGCCGACGTTGTCGATGCCGGCCTCACGCACCAGCTCGTTCCCCATCTCGACCACGACCTCCGAGACGTCGAACCCGGTGAAGCGGCTGGCGGGAAACTCCTGGCCGAGCAGCACCATCGCCAGCCCGCGGCCGCAGCCGACGTCTGCGACATCGATTCCGGTCTCGAACGGCTCCCGCCCACCCGGCAGGATCGGAACCACGGCGGCGATGAGGGTGCGCTTCTGCCGCTCTCCTGACGACTGGGCCATCAGCGCCTGGAAGGCGGGGTACTTGTCGTACGGAACGCCCGAACCATCGACGAACGACGCGGCGACATCGTCCTCAACCGCGCCGAACAACCCCACGTACTGAGCTTGGATCGCAAGGTTGAGCGGCCCGGATCGTCGGGTCAGCAGGCCGGCGTGCTCGACGGGGAGCTGGAAGGTTCCGGCCTCGGCGTCGTGATCGATGACGCCGGCGCATGCGAGACCGCTCAGCCACTCCCGCACAGACCGCGGGTGGAGACCGGCGGACTCCGCGATCTCCTCGACCGTCTGCGGCTCCGCGCCATCCATCGCGTCGAACAAGCCGGTCTTGTGGCCCACGCTGACCATCACCGACATCGCGCCGGCGTTGAGGATCCCGACCATCTGCTGGCCGAAGGCCTTGGCCCTGTCTTTGTCGAAGCGCTGCTCGCTGTCCCCCATGAGGGCGCAAGCTAGCCGTCAGACCGCGGCTGTTGCGTGGCGCAGGAACACCGGCGAATCCGGCATGCTGCGGTGTGGGTCGTAGCGATAGCCGAGATCGTCGAACTCGGTGATGCCCCTGGCGGCTTTGACGCGGTTGAGGACCAGCCACGACGCCATCGCGCCGCGTGCCTTCTTCGCGAAGAAGCTCACCACTCGGAACTCGCCCTTCGCGTTCTCGTCGAGGAACGTCGGGGTGATGATGCGGGCGTTGACCCGTTCGGGTTGGACGACGCCGAAGTACTCGTTGGACGCCAGGTTCACCACGAACTTAGATCCGCGCTCGGAGATGTCGTCGTTGAGCGCGTCGGTGACCCGAGGGCCCCAGAAGTCGTAGAGGTTGCGGCCTCGTTCGGTGGCGAGCTTGGTGCCCATCTCGAGCCGGTACGGCTGGATGAGGTCGAGCGGACGAAGCACGCCGTGGAGCCCTGAGAGGATCCGGACGGTCTTCTGCGCGTGGGTGAAGTCGCGCTCGCCGTAGCGCGCCACGTCCATGCCGACGTACACATCACCGCTGAACGCGAGGAGCGCGGGACGCGAGTTCTCGGGGGTGAACTCGGGTTCCCAGTTCTGGTAGCGCTCGACGTTGAGCTCCGCCAGGTCCGACGAGAGCGACATCAGCGACGCGATGTCATCTGGCGTCTTGGCGTCGAGGATGTCGATGAGCTCGGAGCTCTCGTCGATCATCGTAGGCGTCGAGCTCTTGGGCGTGGGCAGGGGCGTCTCGAAGTCGAGGCGCTTCGCGGGCGACAGAAGAATCAACACGGTCGCGAATTCTAGTGGGGTCCGGCGCTGGCCTCGTCGAGGTAGTACACGTTGCCGTCGCCGTCCTGCACGAGAGCCATGTATCCGCCCCAGGGCATCTTCTCGGGGGGTTGGGTGAAGGCCACCCCCTGGCCCGCGAGCTCCTCGTAGGCGGAGTCGAGATCGTCGACGACGAATCCGATGCCCGTCATCCCGCCCGCCATCGCGGCCTGGATCGGATCGTCGGGATCGACTTTCGCCATGCCGACCGTGATCGGTCCGGCGTCGAAAGACGCGTACCCGAAGTCGTCCTCGCGCATGAGCTGGGTCAACCCGAGCGTCGACCCGAGGAACTCGACGCCGGCGTCGAAGTCCGTCACGTACACATTGACGTATCCGACGATCGGTGGCTTCATCGTCTCCCCCTGCCAATCCTTCTGTCCCGTCTCCAGTGTGGCCCCTGCGGGTCGGCATGGGGACCAGCTACCGTCAGCCCATGCCACCCATCGAGCACTACCGCGACATCGGCGACTTCGAGTACGGCTCAGTCGACCAGGTCACGCCGATGATCCGCCGGGTGATCTGCAAGAACCCGACGCCGTTCACCTTCAAGGGAACCGGCACCTACATCGTCGGGCACGGCGAGGTCGCGGTGATCGATCCGGGACCTCCTCTCCCCTCGCACCTCGACGACGTGCTGGCCGCGCTCGAACCGGGCGAGGTGGTCACTCACGCGTTCGTCACGCACACCCACAGCGATCACTCCCCGCTCACCAAGGACCTGAAGGAGCGCGTGGGATCGATCTCCTACGGGCACGGACCCCACGGTGCTGTTCGCCCCGACGATCCCGACGACCGGGTCGACTTCTCGGCATACATCAGCAAGACGGAGCAGGACCAGTACCGCAAGGAGTACGACGAGCTGCCCGACGAGCTGAAACGAGAGGGCGCGGACACCGACTTCGAGCCGGACGTGGCGCTTCGCGACGGCGACATCGTCCGCGGCAACGGCTGGACCATGCGAGCCATCCACACTCCCGGCCACTGCTCCAACCACCTCTGCTACGAGCTCGAGGAGGAAGCGTCGGTCTTCTCCGGCGACCACGTCATGGGGTGGGCGACGAGCGTGGTGGGTCCGCCCGACGGCTCGATGAAGGACTACATGGCGTCGCTACGCAAGCTGCTGCCGTTCGAGCACGACCGGTACTGGCCCACCCACGGGCCGTCGATTCCCGAGCCCACGAAGTACGTGCAGAGCTTCATCACCCACCGCGAGGAGCGGGAGGAGCAGATCGTCGGCTATCTGAGCGACGGTGCGAAACAGATCGCCGACTTCATCCCCCAGATGTACGAGGGCTACGACAAGCGGCTCTGGTACCCCGCGGCGGGATCCGTTCACGCGCACATGCTCCACCTGGTCGAAACCGATCGGGCCCGAGTGGTCGACGACCACGGCGAGCCCAAGCTCACCGCGACCTACGAGCTGGTCTGATGCCCGCACTCGACGGCCTCCGCATCCTGGACATGACGCAGTACGAGGCCGGGCCGTCCGCGACCCAGGCGCTCGCATGGATGGGCGCGGACGTCGTGAAGGTGGAACCGCTCGATGGCGAACCGGCGCGCGGCATCGCGGGAAAGACGAGTCCCTACTTCTTCCAGTGGAACAGCAACAAGCGCAGCATCGCCATCGATCTGTCGCAGCCGGACGGACGAGACCTCTTGCTGAAGCTGGCCACGGACGTCGACGTCTTCGTGGAGAACTACGGCCCAGGCGTGGTGGCCAAGCTCGACCTTGACTACGAGGCACTGAAGGCGGTGAACCCGGCGATCATCTACGCCTCAGTCAAGGGATTCGGCCTCTCCGGTCCCTACGCGGACCGCAAGTGCTTCGATGGAGTCGCGCAGGCGATGGCGGGTGCGCTGTCGGTGACCGGGGATACCGACGGGCCGCCGCTGCTGCCCGGCCCGACCACCGGCGACTCGGGCACCGGGGTCCAGCTCGCACTGGCGATTCTGGCCGCGTACGTGCAGCGGCTGCGTACCGGCGAGGGCCAGCGCATCGAGGTGTCGATGCAGGAGGCGATGACCTATTACCTCCGCACCCGGATCGCGATGGCCGCTGAGTGGGCTGGGCCGGCGCCGCGAGTCGGATCCGGGCGGGTAGCGACAGTCAACCTGTATCCCTGCGCCGGCGGTGGTCCCAACGACCACGTGATGATCATGGCGGTGACGCCACGGATGTTCGGCGACCTGTGCGACGCGATGGGTCGACCCGAGTTGGCCGACGATCCGCGGTTCGCCAGGGGGCGCGACCGCAACGCCAATTCGGATGAGCTCGAGGCGGAGATCGCCGCGTGGACCAGCGGTCTCACCAAGTTCGAAGTGGCCGACAAGCTGGAGGCCGCCGGTGTCCCGGGCGGACCCGTGTTGGACACCGCCGATCTTCATCACGACCCGCACCTCATCGAGCGGGGCTTCGTGCAGACGATCGAGCATCCCGACCTGGGAGAGGTCCCGATCCTCGGGTGGGCGCCGCGGTTCAGCGAGAGCTCGGTCCCGATCGAGCGGGCTCCGATGCTCGGTCAGGACACGGACGACGTGCTCGGCGCCGCCGGCTTGTCCGACGACGAGGTCGCCGCCCTGCGGGCGCGCGGGATCGTCGGCTGAGCCGCGTCGCGCCGCTAGCGTCGCTCGGCGATGCGTCTCGTGATCGCCCGCTGCACCGTCGACTATTCGGGTCGTCTCGATGCCCACCTCCCCGAGGCCGTCCGGCTCGTGATGGTGAAGGCAGACGGGTGCGTCGCCGTGCATGCCGATGGCGGCGCCTACAAGCCACTCATCTGGATGAACGCGCCG
>CAYUBX010000251.1:0-5533 GCA_964443165.1 uncultured Acidimicrobiales bacterium | reverse complement strand
CCGCCCGGAGTCGATCGCCGACCTCCGCACCTGGCTCAGCGAGACCGTCCCGTTCGATTGTAGTTGAGTCACTTCGGTGAGTCACTTCGGTGTCAGACACCGAGGTGACTCAACTACACAGGTGCCCGCCGGTCGGTGGCCATGACCACTCGGTGCATCACTCGACGGTGGGGCAGGTAGTCGTTGACGGCGTAGTGCTGGGTCCCGCGGTTGTCCCAGATCGCCAGCGCACCGGGGGTCCACCTCAGACGGACGTGGAAGTCCGGCCGGTTGATCAGGTCGAACAGCTGCGTCAGCAACCGTGCGCTCTCGGGGGCTGAGAGTCCGACGACGAAGCGTGTGAACGCCTCGCTCACGTTGAGGTACGGGCGGCCGGTGACCGGGTGCTCCGCGATGATCGGGTGAACGGCCGCACCCGTGGCGCGGATCGCGTCGTCGAGGCCCTCGTCGCCACCGGCGAGGTACGCACTGCTCCGGAAAGCTCCGAGGTCGTGAACCGCTTGGAGCGACGAGAGGTCGTCGCGGAGCCCCGGGGACAGCGCGTCGTGGACCGCGAACATGCTCGCGAACAGGGTGTCGCCGCCGCAGGGCGGAAGCTCGATGGCCTGCAGCAGGGTGCCGAACGGTGGCTCTTTGCGGTAGGTCATGTCCGCATGCCACTCGGCGGCATCCGGCACGGACTCGCCGCCCCACTCCAGCACGACGACATCATCGTGGGCAGGGTGTGTCACATAGGCGTGATGGCGGGGCGGCGGCGAGCCGAGGGCTGCACCAAGATCAGCCAGCGCGGCGGGGGCCAGGTGTGCCTCCGGGAGCAGGAGAACGTGATGCTCCATCAGGGCAGCGTGCAGCTCGTCGGCAAGCGCATCGGTCACGCCCTGGGAGACCTCGACCCCGCGCACCACAGCGCCGAGCACCGGAGTGAGACGTGAACAGGTCAGGGTCAACGCAGGTGCCTCGGCTCGGGTTCTGGACAGTCGTCCCCGTCGATGCTTGACTTCGAAAGTCTACTGGACGTTCGTCCAGTCAACCTCACACGGCACCGCCGATTCACCTCGAGGCTGCCCGTCGTGACACCGACACCCACCACGCAGGTGGCCTTCATCGGCCTGGGACGGATGGGCCAGCCGATGGCGGCCAACGTGATCGGCGCAGGCTTCGCGACCCGTGTGCACGACATCGAACCGACCCGCGCCGCCGCCCTGGCGGACCAGGGCGCACCACCCGCATCGACTGTGGCAGAGGCTGTGGCGGGTGCCGACGTCGTTCTCACCTCCCTTCCCGGTCCGCGCGAACTCGCGTCCGTCGGACTCGAGCGCAGCGGGATCGCTGCGTCGCTCACGAGAGGAGCTGTCTGGGCGGATCTGTCGACCAACGACCTCGGCACCGGTCGCCGCTTGGGCGCTGCCGCGCGAGCAGCGGAAGGTCACTTCGTCGATGCGCCGGTGACCGACGGAACGGAAGGAGCGGGCGCCGGCGACACGGCGAAGATCACCCAGGTCATCCTCTGCTCGCTCCACTCGGTGTGTCTCACGGAGGCGCTGATCCTCGGAGCGAAGGGGGGTGTACCGCCGCACAAGATCCTCGACATCATCCGATCGAGTACCAGCGAGCCAAAACGCACATCGTGTCCCGCGCGACCTGCGAGTTGGCCGCTCACCCGGCGATCCTGGATCTCGCCGAATCGATCCTCGGACCCGACCTCCTCGTCTGGATGGCCGAGCTGTTCTTCGCAGACGCAGGGAGCGACCAGGTGGTGAGCCTTCATCAGGGTCTCACGTACTGGGACTCCGAAAGCACCGACCTCGTCACCGTGTGGCTCGCCCTCAACGAGGTGGCCGAGGACAACGGCGCCATGACCGTGGTTCGCAGTAGCCACCGGCTCGACCAGCAGCAGCACGAGAACACGTTCGCCCACAACAACCTCAACCGCACCAACAACGTTGGTTGCGTCGCACCACCGGTCGCCGATTTCGACCCGGCGGCGATGGTGCCGATGAGGAGCTCGCATACGATCGCCCCCTGAGGAGCCAGTCATGAGCGAGGACATCGCGGACGACCATGCGGAGATGACCGTCGACGACTTCGCCGCCGTGAACGCCGGGAGTCACTCAGGCGACGAGTGGGCCGCCCGGGTGGACCTGGCCGCGATGTACCGCCTGGCGGCTCATTTCGGGTACGACGACACTCTCTGGAACCACATCACGATGCGGGTCCCGGGGAGCGACCACGACTCCCTCACCGTCGGCCGGACCGCGGGGGAAGCGTTCATGGTGATGCACTACCTCGTGCGCGGCTGTCGCACGCTGCTCGCCGCACGCGCGACCGGTCTCGAGATCGATCCGGGTCCGACAGAGATCTGGGAGCTGGCGAAGAACCAGTACGACCACTTCCCTCTCGGCGACAACGAGAGGCCGGCGCTCCTCCGCCTTCTCGACCGGGTCGACCCCTGGTACAGGCAGTAGCGGGTGCTCGCCGCAAGCGCCCGCCGCATCGAAGCACTCGTCGCGCCACGAACCCTCGGCGTCCTCCTCGCTGTCGTCGGTCTGCTGTTGGTGAGCACGGATTCCCTGATCACGCGCGCCGCGGATGTCTCAGGGTGGACGGTGGTGTTCTGGTTCGGCGTCTTCGCCGCCCCGGCGACGTTCGGGTTCCTGGCCGTGAGCAGTGGGCAATCACCCCGACGGCTCGCAGTCGACGGAGGCTGGCCGCTGCTCTGGTCTGCACTTTTTCAGGTGGGATCGAGCGTCACGTTCATCCTCGCGGTGAAGAACACGACCATCGCCAATGTCGTCGTCATCATCGCCGCAGCGCCGGTGTTCGCGGCGGTGGCCGCGCGGCTCATCATCGGCGAGCGCACGAGGCCGCGGGTCTGGGTCGCCATTGCGATCACACTCGGCGGCATCCTCATCGTGATGAGCGACTCGCTCGGAGGAGGCCGGCTCACCGGTGATCTCCTGGCGCTGGCCGCGATCACGTCGTTCAGCTTCAACCTGATCGTGTGGAGGCGACATCCGGAGCTCAACCGGGCGTCCGCCATCGGCTTCGCCGCTGTGTTCATGGTGATCATCGGTGCGCTGCCCGCCACGATCCTCGGCCTGTCCGCCACCACGTATCTGTTGATGTTCGTCATGGGCGCCGTCGCAGGCCCGTTGGGTCGGGTCGCCCTCGCCTCCGCCACCCGCTACCTGCCAGCGGCGGAGGTCAGCCTCTTCACCCCGGTCGAGACCGTCGCAGCGACCGTGTGGGCCTGGCTGGCCTTCGACGAGACACCGGCTGCCGCCACCTACGTCGGGGGTGCCATCGTGATCGCAGCGGTTCTCTGGGGAACCGCAGGAGCCGATGCCGAGGAGGCAACGCAGTGAGCTCGATCGAGCGCATCGCAGCGATCGACGAGATGGTCCGAGGGCTCGCCCCTCTCGTTGTCGGCGCGCCCGCCCACCACACCGGCGAGACCGTCAACCGGCGAGGAAGGGCGCGACCACCCCGTAGAGCGCGTCGGGACGCTCGTAGTGGATCATGTGCCCACAGTCGTCCAACTCGACCAGTCGATGGTCCGCAAAGCAGGCCAGCCGTCGATCGAGTTCCTCGGTTGTGAAGCCCTCCTCGCGGTCCTGCATGCCCGGGGGAAGGATCTGCGACCAGAACCGCTGGTGGGACTCGGCGCCCAGAACGACGAGGACAGGACACGCGACCCCCTGCCAGAGCAGCTCGGCCCGTTCGTGATCGTGTGTGGTGAGCCAGTCCCTGGTGAGCGGATCGAACTTCCACTCGAAGCCGCCCTCGACCGGTCGGGTCAGCCGTTCGACGAGCGGGTCGAGAATCTCCGACGGGAGGCGCGGATGCTGTCTCGCAAAGCGAGCGCGTGCGTCCTCGAGTGAGGCGAGGGTCCTGCGACGCGGCGCCATCCTCGCTGCCGTGATGCGGTCCGCGGTGACCTGGCGCCACTCGCCGTCGCTCACCTCGCCGACCCGAGGCGGGCCGAGCCCTTCGACCAGCGCGAGGCGGCTCGCCGCGTCGGGGAACGCGCCGCAGAACTGGGTCGCCATGTGTGCGCCGAGGCTGTGGGCGAGGATCGCGGGACGGTCGAGTTCGGCGTGTTCGATGACGGCCGCCAGATCGCCGGCCAGATGTTGGGCCGACGGGGAACCGCGGCCGGAATCGCCGTGGCCGCGGAGGTCCAGCGCCACCACTCGGTGGTCGGCTGCGAGTCGCGACGAGATGTGGTGCCACGACCATGCGCTGTCCGTGTGGCCGTGCAGAAGAACGACGGGCGTCCCCGCCTGAGCGTCGGAGCCGTAGTCGAGGTAGTGGAGATCGAGGGTGCCCGCGTCGAAGACGACGCTGCGGGGCTCGGACAGCGATGACGCCACCTCCGCACTCTGCCACGAGCCGGCATGGCCCACCTACAACCGGCACCGTGCTGGCGCGCCGGATCGCAGAGATCGCGACACTCCGGGGCGAGATAGCTGGTCGACCCCACGACGCGGCCTTCGAACTCGATGGAGAGCGGCAGTCTCCACCCCGAGTCGATGCCGGCGAGCGCGAGCGCCGGCGCGTCGTTCTCGTCGAGGGCCCGAAGCGAGGCCGTTGCACCCCGCAGACGCGGTATGTCCACGCGTTCGGCCTCAGGGGATACCGATCATCTCGGTGTCGGAGTGGAAGACCACGGTCTTCGATGCGTCGGTGAAGCGTTCGAAGCCGTCGGGGCCGACCGTCTGCACGAAGTCTCTCCAGGTACCCGTGTCGGGGAAGTACAGCTCGGCCATCCCGACGAACGGGTCGACGTCGGGCTCCATGCTGTGGCTGACCACGTACCGGAACCCGCCGACCTTCCGCATCGCGTCGGCGACGTTGGGCACGTGGGCATCGAGCCAGTGGTCGAAGAGTGCGCCCGAATCGACGCCATCCTGCGCGCCGACGAGAAAGGTGACCTTCTCGAACCCAGAGCGTGTGCAGGGAAACGGCGCGTTGAGGTCGTTGGGCTCGACCGCGAGGTGCTCGCCGCCGTCGAGAACCGCGTACTCGACCGTGGGCCAGGGGACGTACGGCTCGACCTTCTGCTGGAAGGTGTCCGTCGGCACCGTGCCGTGAGGAGGGTCGGGTCGCGGCACGGGCTCGTCCCACCAGAGCTGCGCGACCCCGTCGTAGGCATGAGCGCCGGTGCGTTCCGCGCCGAACAGCGTCGCCATGTAGCGCTGCGCCGATGCGCGACCCTTCTCGGCCGCCCGCATGTTCGCGGCGATCACGAGCGGCATGTGGTTGGCAAACCAGTGCGCGACGAGCTCCTCCCGCGAGGTCCCCGCCCTGCGGGTGATCAGGTACTGCATCTTGGCGCCCGGTGTGGCCGTCGGTCGTGCGTCAGGCATCGTTCAACCCCCTCGCCAGGACCCTACTCAGGTGGCGACAGTGGAGGTGCTGGCCGATCGGTCCTGGAGAAGCTGCGTGAAGCGCGCGTTGGCCGTGCTGAGCCACGGCCAACGCGCCTCGACCTCGGAGGTCGCAGACGACTCGTCGAGGTCGGTCCCGTCCA
>CAYUBX010000250.1:0-5563 GCA_964443165.1 uncultured Acidimicrobiales bacterium | reverse complement strand
CACCTCGCGGACGTCGTATGCGCGCAGCCGGTTCTCGGGAATCAGGTGTCGCAGCTCCCGTTCGTCGTGCGCTTCCCAGTCATCCACCGGGCCCTGGAAGTAGGAGAGGTACTTCTTGGCGACCTCGATCGCCTCCTCTTCGTCCTCGACGAGAATGTCGATCACGCCGTTGGGCCACTGCACGTCGACCGGTCCCACCTCCTCGGGTTTGAACACACCGAGGCCGCCGCCCTCGATCATCGCCGGCCCGCCGATCCCGATGTTGCTTCCCTCCGTTGCGATGATCACGTCGCAGCAGCCGAGAAGGACCGCGTTGCCGGCGAAGCACCTGCCGTTGGTGACGCCGACGAGCGGGACGAGGCCGCTGAGCTTGGCGAAGAACGTGAACGCCCAGCAGTCGAGTCCAGCGCCGCCTGCGGTGTCGGTGTCTCCCGGACGGCCGCCGCCGCCCTCGGCCAGGAGCACCGTGGGCAGGCGGTTGTGCTCGGCGAGCTCGAAGAGACGGTCCTTCTTGCGGTGGTTCTGCAGGCCCTGGGTGCCGGCGAGGACCATGTAGTCGTACGACATCACCATGGTCTGGGCGGTGTCAGGGTCGAAGAGACCGCCGTTGACCGAGCCGACGCCGGCGACCATGCCGTCGCCCTGTGTGTTGTCGATGAGGTCCTCGAGCGTGCGGCGCTTGCGCTGGGCCGCGACCATCAGCGGGCCGTACTCGACGAAGGTGCCCTCATCGACCAGTTGATCGAGGTTCTGGCGAGCCGTCCGGTGGCCGCGACCGTGACGCTTGGCGACCGACTCCGGCTTGGCCTCGTCCATGCCTTTGAAGTGACGGTCGTACACCTCCTGGAGGTCGTCGCGAACGTGATCGAGGTCGACCCCGGCGACGACGTCCGCCTCCTCGACGTCGACGTCCGCCTCCTCGACGAAGAGCAGCGGATGCGCTTCGTAGACCGTGTCGCCCTCGCTGACGCCGAGAAGACGGACGATGCCCGTGGCCTGCGAGGTGATGACGTGCTCCATCTTCATCGCTTCCATCACCGCGACCTGCTGGCCCTCAGCGACGGCATCACCTTCGGCCACGCTGAGGGCGATGATCGTGCCTTGAAGGGGGGCATCGACCGCCACGGTGCCCTCCGGGCCAGCGACCGCGTCGACGGCGGCCAGAGCGGCAGGGGCTCCCGAGGGGACGAACGACTCGGCGCCGCCGGTCTGCATGTCGCCGTGTTGGAGGACAGCCAGCGGGTCCCGGCTCACCTTCACCCCGGCCAGGCCCGGACCGGCCGGTGTGTCGGGAGTGGCCGAGAAGTAGCGCCGGTCGATCGTGGCCGCAGCGTCGACCAGAGCGTCACCGTTGTCGGCGATGAACGTCGTGGTCACGTCGTTCGCCACGACCTCAGGGCGGTCGAGCAGCGCCTGCAGGAAGCCGATGTTGGTCGCGACGCCTTCGATCCTGAACTCCCCGAGGGCTCGACGGGCTCGCGCCACTGCAGCGGCGTAGTCGGGGCTGGGGGAGTGGGCGATGACCTTGGCGAGGAGGGAGTCGAAGCTCGGGCTGGTCGCGTACCCGGCATAGCCGTACGTGTCGGTCCGGATCCCGGGACCGCTCGGAGCGTCGAACGCGCTGAGCGCGCCACCGGTGGGCCGTGCCGTTCCCTCGGCGGTCATCGTCTCGGTGTTCACCCGGCACTGGACGGCGTGGCCGCGGGGATGCGGCACGGTGTCCTGGGTGAGGTGGAGGTCGGCCAGCGTCGCGCCACCAGCGATCTGCAGCTGGGCCTGAACGAGGTCGACGCCGGTGATCTCCTCCGTGACCGTGTGCTCGACCTGCAGGCGGGCGTTGGTCTCGATGAATGCGACTGTCGAGGGGTCGTCAGCGTCGACCAGGAACTCCCACGTGCCGAGGCTTCGGTACGCCGCGTGGCCCGCCATTCGGGTCGCCGATTCGGTGAGGAGCGCCCGCGTCTCGTCAGGAAGCGTCGGCGAGGGCGCGATCTCGACGATCTTCTGGTTCTGGCGCTGCAGGGTGCACTCGCGCTCACCGAGGTGGCTGACGACCGTGCCGTCGCCGATGACCTGCACCTCGATGTGGCGCGCTCGCTCGATGAGCCTCTCGACGTAGACGTCACCGTTGCCGAACGCTGCCGCGGCCTCGCTCTGGCAGCGCTCGTATGCGGCGGCGACGTCGTCGCCGGGGAGGACTCGCCGCATCCCGCGGCCGCCGCCACCGGCGACCGCCTTGATCATCATCGCCCCGTACTCCGCAGCAAACTTCTCCGCGTCGTCGAGCGACGTGGCACCCGTGGTGCCGGCCACGAGAGGGACGTGGAGTTCCTCGGCCAGTGCTCGTGCCGCGACCTTGTCCCCGAAGAGCGACAGGTGGCCGGGTGTCGGCCCCACGAACGTCAGGCCGAGGGCCTCGCATGCCTCGGCGAACGCGGCGTTCTCGGACAGGAACCCGTAGCCGGGATGGACGCTGTCTGCGCCACAGTCGGCGGCCGCCTGCGCCACCGCCTCGAGGTCGAGGTATGCGGCCGCGCCGCGGCCCGAGAGGGCGACCGCTTCATCCGCGACACGGGTGTGGAGCGAGGAGACATCGTCCTCGCTGTAGACGGCGATGGTCGCGATGCCGAGCTCGTTGGCGGCTCGCATCACACGGATGGCGATCTCGCCTCGGTTGGCGATCAGCAGTTTGCCGAGTGGCACGGTGTTTCCCCCAGGTGATGGTGAACCGAACCAGGCTAGTTGCGCGTCTCCTCGTGATTCGGGGCCAGCGTTCGGGGGGCGTCGGTCACGGCCAGACGCCGTCGCCGGGAGCGAGGTCGTACTCGCCGTCCTTGCCGCATCCGGGGCTCGTCGCGCCGTCGTGTCAGTCGCGCGGAGGCGGGGGAAGGATCACCGCGACCTGGCGCACGTGGCTGAGTTCGGTGCCGTCCGGTCCGATGAAGACCGCGTCGGTGGTGCTCCAGTGCTTGCCCTTGCGAACCTCGACATCGCCCCAGCGGCCGGCCACCGTCACCGGGCCGTCTGCGCGGTGGAGGGCCAGGTGTTGAATTCGCCCGGCCGCGTGCACCCCGGCCGGGAACTTGTAGCTGTGCCGGATCAACGGGGTCATCTGGCCGGGTGCCCACGACGGATGGACGATGGGACCGCGTCCTTCGGCTTCGTGGTGCCACGGCGTCGACGAGTCATCGATGCGCTCCGATGTCCAGCGCCTGGCGTCGTTGGGAGCCATCTCGACCACCATCGCGGGATAGTCGACGTGGGTCGGGATGTCTTCGGGCGGTGTGAACCGCGGGTTCTCGGCCGGCGGCTCCGGAGTGCGACGGGTCGGCAGGTCGAATTCGTCCCGCCACGGCGCGTCACCGAGACCGATGGTTCCCTCGATGGTGACCCGGCCGTCCGAATCGACGTGCTGGGTGATCACGCCGACGCCAGGGTCGTCGGCGGAGGGCTCGACGGTGGTGATGAGCAGATCGTCGGGATACACGGGCCGGGGGAACTTCACCTCGGCCCAGCCGCGGGAGAGCCAACTCTCGCCGAGGGAGTCGAGGATCGCGGGCACCATCCAGCCGTAGGTGTGAATCCCGGCGACGATGCCGCCTGCGTAGCCGTAGCCGCCGCCCCCCGTGTCGTCGTGCACTGGGTTGGCCGCCGCGACGTCGGGCGGATCGGCGATCGCAACTCTCTCGCAGCTCGCTCGCTCCACCATCACGCCGCCTTCAGGGTTCGTTCGAACATTCCCATGAGGAGTTCCCAGTGCCGCTCGGCCGCCGGCTTGTCGAACACCGGACGGCCCGGGAACACGAATCCGTGGTGCACGTCGTCGATCCATTCGGACACGGAGGTGACACCTCCCGCATCGAGGGACGTCACGAGGCGGTCGTAGTGATCGCGATCGACGTACGCGTCGTGCTCCGCCGCCATCACGAGAACTTCGCCGCGGATGTCATCGGCTCTGTCATGGGGCGAGTCGTCGGCGTCGACTGCCAGCCGGACGCCATGAATTGTCGCTGCAGCCTTGATGACCTGCGGAAACTCCGCTGCGACCCACAGCGCGAACGGTCCGCTCATGCAGTAGCCGGTGGTCCCCACGCGCGTCTCGTCTGCGGCGGAATCCGCGGCCGCGTGCGCGAGCATCGCATCGACGTCCCGGGCGACCATCGCGTTGGTGAGGTTCGACATGTAGCCGAACATCTGCTCCACGCTCGCGGGATCCTCGCGATGAACGGTGAACCCGCGGACGTCGCGGTAGTAGAGGTTGGGCAGCAGCACGTAGTACCCGACCGAACTGATGCGCCGGGCCATGTCGTGAAGCTCCTCGCGCTTGCCCGGCGCGTCCATCAAGAAGAGAACGACCGGCCATGGCCCGTCGCCCTCGGGACGGCTGAGGAACGTGTTCATGATTCCGTCGCCGGTGTCGATGTCGACGTGGGCCTCGAGCATCGATCAGGAGTCCAGATCCCAGCCGAACGCCCGCGCGGCGATCAGCGTGTTGGCGTACTCCTCCATGTACGTGATCTTGCCGTCGGAGCACGTGTAGACCCAGCAGTACTGGTTGTCGTACGCGTTGCCGGTGGCCTTCGCTGTCGCCGTGAGACGCTGCTGCACGACCGCCGTGTCGCCGTCCACGATCATGCTGCGCACGTCGAGCTTGAATGGCTGCGTGAAGTCGAAGAGCTCGGTGATCCCGGGTCCCGCGAGCGCGTGCAGCAGGTTCTGGCTGCCGACGACGCGTGACAGATCGCCGCCCTCGGGCGGATCCCACACCGCGTCATCGGCGAGGGTGGCGAGGATGCCTTCCTTGTTCCCCGTCGTGAGGGCGTCGTAATACGCCTGAACGAGGGCACGGGTCTCTTCGGTCTGCATCGGCCCATTCGAGCACGTTTGGGTGGCCCCGCGCCTCCCGACGATTCGTGGCGGCTAGGGGGTGGGGAGCAGAAGCCGCACGGGCGTTTCGACGAAGCGCTGCTGGCCCGTGCCGGTGTCGATCGACAAGAGGCCGATCTGTTCGAACTGTTCGTCCACGACGCGGGCCACGAGCCACCGCCCCTGCAGCTCGAGATCGGTCACCGGTTGCTCGGTCGTCCAGCGACCCAATTCGGTTCCGCTCGCCGTGTCGCGAATCACCACTTCGAATCCGACGTGCGGACTCGGCGAGCTGAATTGGTTGGTGTATGCCACCCGATCGCCGGGAGGGTCGAGAACCAGGTAGCCCGCATAGTCGGTTCCCGTGAGGTCGATCCCCAGGGCGTTGGTCAGGACGGCCGCGTTGCCCTCGGGGTCGTTGGCCAAGGTGAGGACGGTGTCTCCGCGCAGGTAGGTGCTCCAACAGTCGACGCGGCCGTCGGCATCGCCCGCCGACAGGTCGTGCACTGCGAGCGTGGCGACCACCTCCAGCGTGTCGATGGACCGAACCTCGATGGACGCGGTGCTGTTGACGTAGCAATCGCTGGGGGCGATCACGGCCTGGCCCTGGTACTCGGTGACCCACCAGCCCTCCGGGACCTGGCGCGCCGCATCGTCGTCGGTGATCGGCGCCGCCCACAGGCCGTCGCGGAAGGTG
>CAYUBX010000249.1:0-5599 GCA_964443165.1 uncultured Acidimicrobiales bacterium | reverse complement strand
GATGTGGAGACCCTCCTCGACGGTGGTACGGGGCGAAGCGTCTGGCTCGCCTGGGCCGAGACCACGGCTGAAGGGACTGAGATCGGTCTCCCGATGGCGCCACACCACGTCGTGGCGAGCCACGCCGTCGCCGCCCCACGGCTGCGCCGCTGCTGCCACGACCGCGTCGACGACGTCGCGCATCTCGACCTCGATGCCCTCGGCAGCGAGGCTCGTCACCCCAAACTCGGCGATGCCGCAGGGGACGATCTTGTCGAACCAGTCGAGGTCCGTCGATACGTTGAGGGCAAAGCCGTGCATCGAGCGAGCGCGGGACAGACGTACCCCGATCGCGGCGAGCTTCCTGGGGGCGCCGTCGACGTCGAGCCAGACGCCGGGGTAGCCGGGAAGCCTCTGTCCGTCGGGCACTCCCAGGGTGGCCAAGGCATCGATCAGCACCTGTTCGACCTGATGGACGTACGCCACGGTGTCCGCCAGTCCGCCGCCCCGTCGGCCGGGCACGCTGAGAACGGGGTAGCCCGTCAGCTGACCCGGTCCGTGGTAGGTGATGTCGCCGCCTCGATCGACCCGTTCGTAGCTCGCTCCCCCGGTGTCGGGGTCGACCAGCAGATTGTCGAGGTCCGCGTTGGGCCCGCCGGTGAAGACGTGGTCGTGTTCGAGGAGCAGCAGGTGGTCGGTCGAGCCGTGATGCAGCCGTCGCTGGAGGTCGAGCGCTTCGCGATAGGCAACGCGACCGAGCCAGCGAACCTCGAGCACCTAGAGCTCCGACTCCCAGTCCCGGGACTCGAGGATCGATTTCACCTGGCGCAGGAACCCGCCGGCGTAGCTTCCGTCGAACGCACGGTGGTCCCACGCCATCGCGAGGTGGCCCATCGAGTGGATGACGATGCTCTCGTTGCCGAAGTCGTCGGTGGCGACGACGGGGCGGCGGACGACGCCATCGGTGGACAGGACGGCGACCTGCGGCTGATTGATGATCGCCGCGGTGGTGTAGGTCCCGAACGAGCCGTTGTTGGAGATCGTGAACGTGCCGCCGGCGATGTCGTCCGCGCCCAACTTGCGGTTGCGAGCCCGGTCGGCGAGATCGTTGACCGCGCGTGCGAGCGCCCGAAGCCGGAGGCCGTCCGCCTGGTGGACCACGGGAACGATGAGGCCCTGCAGATCCAGGTCGACCGCCACGCCGAGGTTGCGATCACGATGAACCCGCAGCCCGTCTCCTTCGACGGAGGCGTTGAGGTGGGGCCAGTCGGCCAGGGCGTCCACCACCGCGCGGAGGATGAACGGCAGATACGTGAGGCTCGAGCCCTCCTCGGCCTTCCACGCCGCCTTGTGCTTCTGGCGGACGCGCTCCACGTTCTCGTAGTCCACCTCCATCACGGTCAGCGCGTGCGGGGCGACGGTGACCGAGTGGATCATGTGCTCCGCCGTCCGACGGCGGATGTTGGTGAAGGGCACGAACTCCGAGCGATCGTCGACCGCAGGTGCCGCCGCGGCGGCCGGTACCGGTGGGCTGGCGGCCGGGGCTGCAGGCGCCGCCGCTGCAGCAGGAGTGGGTGCCGGGGCGGGCTGCGGAGCAGGAGCCGGTGGAGCGGCGGACGCTGGGGGGGCGGGTGCCTCGCCGCGCTGGCGGGCATCGATCGCATCCAGGACGTCCTTGCGCGTGATGCGGCCTCCGATTCCCGTACCGGCGATCGTGCCCGGATCGAGATCGTGTTCGCGGATCAACCGGCGGACGACCGGCGACAGAAGGCGGCCGTCCGTCTCCTCCGATCCGGTCTGCGCCGCCGCGGCCGGCTGGGGCTCGGGCGGCGGAGCAGCAGCCACAGGTGCCGGCGCGGGTTCGGGTGAAACCGCGGAAGCCGGCTCAGCCGCGGGAGCTGCCGTCCCGTCTCCCACGACCGCCAGAACTGTCCCGACGTCGACCGTTTCGCCCTCGGGCACCAGGATCTCGGTGATCACCCCGGCCACCGGGCTGGGCACCTCGCTGTCCACCTTGTCGGTGGAGACCTCGAAGAGCATCTCGTCGACGGCGATGGTGTCGCCCACCTGCTTGAACCACCGGGTGATCGTGCCCTCGGTCACGGTCTCGCCCAGCTGTGGAAGCGGAATCTCTGCCATTCGTTTCTCCTCAGCCGTGCAGCGCGCGACCCGTAAGGTCGAGCACCGTCTCGCCGAACAATTCGGACAGGGTCGGGTGGGGCTGGATGAAGCTGGCGACCTCGTCGACGGTCGCTTCCCAATTCACCGCGAGGTACCCCTGACCGAGCTGCTCGGTCACCCACGGACCCATCATGTGGACGCCCAGAATCCGGCCGGCCCGACCGTCGGGGCCCCGAGCGGCGATGATCTTCACCATCCCGTCGGTCTGGTTGACGATCATCGCCCGCGAGTTGCCGGTGAAGCGGTGCTTGCTCACCACGACGTCGTGGCCGGCGGCTGCTGCTTGCTCCTCGGTGAGTCCCGCGAAGGCGACCTCGGGGTGGCAGTAGATCGCCCACGGCACGTTGGCGTAGTCGATCGGCATCGCATCCTCGTCGAGGATGTCCTTGATCACCATGATCGCTTCGGCGAAGCCGACGTGGGCGAGCTGCGCTGTGTCGATGAGGTCGCCCAGGGCGTACACGCCCGGCTCACCCGTCCGGCAGTACTCGTCGACCACGACGAAGCCGCGGTCGTCGGTCTCGGCGCCGGTCCCCTCGAGCCCAAGGTGGTCGGCGAACGGGCGCCTCCCCACCGACACGACGACGACGTCCACGTCGAGGTCATCAGTACCTTCGATGTGCACCGAGGTCCCGCCGCCGGGCCGAGGAGTGTGCCCGCTCACCCGAACGTCGGTCTTCACGTCGATGCCGCGTTTGCCGAACGATCGAGCCAGCAGCTTGCCGATGTCGGGATCGACGCCGGGAACGATCTGCGGTGCGTACTCGAGGATGGTCACCTGCGATCCGAGGTCGGCCATCATCGACGCGAACTCGCACCCGATGGCACCGCCACCGATGACGGCGGCGCTGGCCGGGATCGCCGGAAGCTCCAAGACCTCGTCGCTCGTGAGCACGATCGTGCCATCGACGTCGAAACCGGGAATCGAACGGGGGACCGAGCCCGCGGCGAGCAGGACTCGCTCGCCGGTGATCGTCTGCTCCGACCCGTCGGGACCCGCGATGGTGACCTCTCGATTTGCACCGAGACGCCCCGTGCCTTCGTAGATCGTGGCCTTGCGACGCTTCAGCAGGCCTTGCACCCCAGCGGTGAGACCGTCGATCACCCGCTGCTTTCGAGCCTGGGTCACCGAGAAGTCGAGCCCCGGTGGTGGCGCGATCACGCCGAACTCACCGGCCTCCGCGACCGTTCGGTACACGGCAGCCGTTTCGAGCAGCTCTTTGGCCGGGATGCAGCCACGGTGGAGGCAGGTTCCGCCGAGCTTGTCTCGCTCGACAAGAGCAACGGACAGCTCGGCTCCACCCGCATAAAGGGCAGCGGCGTACCCGGCCGGTCCGCCACCGATGATGACCAGGTCGTAGTGGGTGTCGCTCATTGTTCGAGCTCCATGCTCTGGGGTTGCGGTTAGATCGTATCGACACCCCGATCGGTGTCGGTCGGACTGGCCAACGGTCACATCAACGCAGCAGAGTCCGCGGATTGACCGCCTTTCCGGATCGTCGAACCTCGAAGTGCAGGTGCGGGCCGGTGCTACGACCCGTACTCCCCACCGCGGCGATCGGTTCGTTGACGTCGACCCGCTGACCCTCTCGAACCCCCACCCAGTGGAGGTGGGCGTAGAGCGTGGCGACGCCCCCGCCGTGGTCGATGATCACGAGGTTGCCGAAGCTGCCGAGGGGCCCGGCGTGGCGCACGGTTCCGCGGGCCGCGGCTCGGACTTCGGTTCCGGTCGGCGCCGCGATGTCGATGCCGTTGTGGTTGCGACCCCACCGGATCCCGAACTCCGAGGACACCCATCCCGAGGCCGGCCAGATCAGCGAGCTCGGCGCGGTGCCGGCAGCGCGGACGGCCTCGATCTCGAGGCGGCGAATGAGCCGGACGAGGGCCTCCTCTTCCTCCGCGAGTGCGTCGGCCTCTTCGCGGAGTTCGTCGAGCCGCAGCGTGAGCTCGGACCGGGCTGTCTGGTGTGTCGCACGTAGCTCGGCAAGATGGACCCGAAGCTCCTCCACCGACCGCCGGTTTCGCTCGGCGAGTGCGACCACGTCTTCGGCCGCCTCCTCAGCAGCCTCCCTTCGGTCGCGGCGGTCTCGCACCACGAGCAGTTCGTCACGGCGCCGCTCCAGCACTGCCCCGATGAGCGCGACCCGGCGGCCGGCGTCGTCTGCGTCCGTGGCGAGAAGGTACGAGCCCGTCGCGTCGGCCGGCGGCCGCACGTAGGCGCGACGAAAGCCGTCGCCCAGCTCTGCGGCAGCTGTCTCTTCGCGCAGCATCGCCTCGGCCACCGCAAGACGAGCCTCTACCACCTTCCGACGGCTCCACGCGAGCTCGATCTGCGCGGCCGCCAGCTCCAGCGACACCTCGACCAGCTGAACCTCGATGCCCGCGATCAGCCCATCCAGTTGCTCGGCGCTCTGTTCGAGTTCACCGATCTCGTTCTCGAGCTGTTCCTGCTCGCCCCGGTTCTCCTCCAAGTCACGCCGCTGATCGCCGACCGTCTGCCCGAACGCAGAGCCGGCGAGAACCGACGAGGCAACCAGGGCGGCCGCGAGCGCGACAGCCGAACGACCGACGGACGTCGGAAGCACCGGTGATCTCTCCTGGAGGTGCACTGACCGATCAAACCTCGGCCCCAGACCTCCGCCCGCCGCGGCAGGGTACCGAAGGCACCCAGGGGTGTCAGGGCAGGCCGCCGCCTAGAGCGCGATCGCCACCTGCACTGCGAACGCGACGAGGATCACCATCCCGGTGATCAGCGCGGTGACGATCAGCGCCCGGGTGCTCACGGCGACCGACTGTAGCGTCGCGCGCGGCACTACCCTCTGGCGGCGTGCTCACACACATTCGACACGGGTTCGCGATCTTCGCGACATCGGCCGTGCTCCTCGCTGCGTGCGGGGGCGGCGGATCGTCGGGAGGATCCGATGGGGCCGTAACAGACCAGGAGCCTGCAGCGGCGAACGACGCTTCACAGGACGCAGAGGGGTCGAGCGGCGCCCCTGCCACCGACCCTGCGGACGGCGACGCTCCGGCAGACACCGATGCAGCGGATGACGCCCAGGCGGCGGCCCCTGCAGCCGACCCTGCTCCGGCAGCGGAAACTCGCGACGAGATCCTCCGTCTCGCAGGCACTCAACTCGACGGCATCACCTTCGATCCTGACACCGTCGCCGGACGCGACGTCCTGCTGTGGTTCTGGGCTCCCTGGTGAAGCTCGTGCAATCGCGAAGCCCCTGCGGTCGCAGAGGCGAAGGCAACCCACGGTGACGACCTGGTGCTCCTCGGAATCCCGGGGCGCGACTCACAGGAGGAGATGGCGAAGTTCGTCTCTCGTCATCAGCTGACCGGCATTCCGCAGATCCCCGACGACAACAACCACGATCTGTGGCTGTCCTACGGGGTCCGCAGCCAACCGGCCTGGGTCCTGGTGCGTGCCGATGGC
>CAYUBX010000248.1:0-5617 GCA_964443165.1 uncultured Acidimicrobiales bacterium | reverse complement strand
GTGGAGGAGATGGTCGCCGTCGCCGCCGCCAAGGGGTACGCCTACTTGGCGGTTACCGACCACGGTGTCGATCTGGCGATCAACGGCTCCACGGCGGAGGAGATGCTCGTCCATCGGAATCACATCGCCGAGGTGCAGGAGGCGCATCCGGATCTGTACCTGATGTGGGGCTGTGAGCTCAACATCGGGGCGTCGGGCGGACTCGACTACGACGCCGACTTCCGGGCCGAGTTCGACTACACGGTGGCATCGGTCCACTCACACTTCGACCAGAGCCCGCTCGACCAGACGAAGCGGTTGATCGCTGCGATCTCCGATCCAACGGTCGACTCGATCGGGCACCTCAGCGGTCGGTACATCGGGCGACGCCCTGGCATCGAGTTCGATGTGGACGTGGTGATCGAGGCGCTGATGCACTTCGACGTCGCCCTCGAGGTCAACGGTGCCCTCCAACGCCTCGACGCAGCATCGGATGTGGTGCGCAAGGCGGTGGATCGTGGGGTGAAGCTGGTGATCAACACCGACAGCCATCACACGTCCGAGCTGGGTCGCATGGAGTATGGGGTACTGACAGCGCAGCGAGGCTGGGCGCCCCGCGATTCCGTGATCAACACCTGGGATCGAGCGACGTTCCTCGACTGGGTCTCCACCCACCGGGCGGAGAGCTGATCAGCCGGCGCAGACCTCGGAGACGTCGAGGGACTCGGTGAAGACGGCGTTGGCGTCGACTTCCCGCGGCCCGCATGTGACTCCCATTGGGCGCCGGCTGGCCGATTTCAGTGCATCCGCCTTGCGCCCCATGGTCGGTGTCGTAGTCTCGCCGCCATGGCATGGGAAGGCGAATACGAACCGAGCACCTGGGACTGGGTCGCGGAGCAGGCTTCGGCCTACGAGGCGTCCAACGGCTCCGAGGCCAACACGCTGCGCGACACGGGGCTGCCGATCATGGTGATGACCTGCCGCGGCCACAAGACCGGCAAGATCCGCAAGGTTCCGTTGATGAAGGTGGAACACAACGGCGAGTACGCGATCATCGCCTCCAAGGGCGGTGCGCCCGCCCACCCGGGCTGGTACTACAACCTGACCGCCGACAACCGGGTGCTGATCCAGGATGGGCCCGAGCCCTTCGAGACGACGGTTCGGCTCGTGGACGGCGACGAGCGGGCCGAGTGGTGGGAGCGGGCTGTCGCCGCCTTCCCGCCGTACGCCGAGTACGAGGTCAAGGCCGCAGAAGCCGATCGGGTGATCCCGGTCTTCATCTCCGACGCCGTCTGATGCGTCTGCCTCCCCCCGACGAGGCCGATCTCAGCCCGACCCAGGAGGCGTACAAGCAGGCGGTGACGGAGGGGCGTAAGGGCCTCCTCGACGACGTCTGGCGCCTCGGACCCTTCGGGGTTCTCCAACACGCACCGGACATGGGGCTCGCTGCGCTTCCGGTGGGCACCGCGGTGCGGCAGACGAGCCTGTCGGTTCAGGCGCGCGAGATCGCGATCCTCGCCGCCGGGATTCATCATCGGGCGAAGTTCGAGTTTGCTGCACACCGAGCCATCGGCGTCGCCGGCGGGCTCGACGGCGACGCCCTCGACCGGTGGGCTGCGGGCGGCGATCCTGGTTTCGAGGGGGAGAACGACGTGGCGCGGCGGGTGGCGAGCACCCTCGTCTCCACGAGCCGACTGCCCGACGATCTCTACGCGGAGGGCGTGGCGACGTTCGGCGAGACCGGTCTGGTCGAGCTGGTGTCGAGCGTCGGCTACTACTGCATGGTGTCGCTGACCCTCAACGCCTTCGAGGTCCCGCTGGTCGACGGCATGACCGACCCCTGGCCCGAGGACTGACCCCTCCGGCATGAGGCTCGAGTCGATCGAGACCTTCGTCACCGTCCCGCCGACAGGCATCGGCGGATCGTTCTGGGTCCTCGTCAGGATCACGACCGACGACGGCATCCAGGGCATCGGCGAGTGCTACGGCGTCCCCTTCTCGGGGGACGTGGCGGCGGCCATGGTCGAGGACACCTTCGGTCGGTTCATCGCCGGGGCCGACCCACACCACGTCGAGACCATGTTCCGGCGCGTCTACTCGGCCGGCTTCACGCAGCGTCCCGACCTCTCGATGATGGGCGTGTGGAGCGGCATCGAGATGGCGGTGTGGGACATCCTCGGAAAAGCACACGGTGTCCCGTGCTACGAACTGCTCGGCGGTCGCTTCCACGACAGGCTGCGCACCTACACCTACCTGTACCCGCTCGACGTGGGACCCGATGGCAACCCGTTGCCCGGCTCGCCCGACGTGTACCACGACGGTGACGCAGCCGCCGAGGTCGCCGCCCGGTACGTGGACATGGGGTGGACGGCGGTGAAGCAGGATCCTGCGGGGCCCTACAGCTTTCAGGGCGGGCGCGAGTTATCGCTCACAGAGCTCGCCCGATCGGAGTACTCGGTCCGGCGGATCCGGGAGGCGGTGGGGTCGCGCGCCGACATCCTCTTCGGGACCCACGGCCAGATGACCACGTCGTCGGCGATCCGACTCGCGAAGCGGCTCGAGCCCTATGACCCACTCTGGTTCGAAGAGCCGTGTCCACCCGACCAGACGGACGCGATCGGACGAGTCGCGTCCTCCACCAGCATTCCGGTGGCCACAGGGGAGCGCCTGACGACGAGGGTGGAGTTCAAGGCGGCCCTGGACTGCGGGGTGGCGATCCTCCAGCCGGACATCGGCCGGTCCGGCGGCCTCTGGGAGACGAAGAAGATCGCCGTTCTGGCCGAGCTGTACAACGCCCAGATCGCACCACACATCTACTGCGGCCCTGTCGCCCACGCAGCGGCTGCGCACGTGGGCTTCACGTGCCCCAACTTCTTGATTCTGGAGACCATCCAGACCGATTACCACGACGCGGTGATCAACCGTCCGCTGGAGTGGGATGCCGGGTTCCTTCTGCCGCCGAGTGAGCCGGGTCTGGGCATCGAGCTTGTCGACGAGGTGATCGCTGCGCATCCGTATGCCACAGGTGGCCGCCTGCACCTCGAGATGGTGCAGACGCCGCTCGACTCTGCGAACACGCGTATCGTCACCGATCTGTGATCGAGGAGGGACTGTGATCGAGCTGGTGACCACCGACGGCATCTTCGCCCTCGATGGTGGTGAGTGGGAGGTGACCAACAACATCTGGCTCGTCGGCGACGACCGCGAGGTGATCGTCTTCGATGCAGCCCACGATGCGGCGCCGATCGCCGAGGCCGTCAACGGCCGGCGGGTCACCGCGATTGTGCTCACCCACGGCCACAACGACCACATCAACGCAGCCGTGGACCTTCGAGACGCGGTCGACGCGCCGATCGTGCTCCATCCCGACGATCGGATGCTCTGGGACGCTGTCTACTCCGATGCGACGCCTGATCGCGATCTCGTGCCAGACAGCACGCTGACCGTCGGCGGGCACCATCTCGCCGTGGTGCACACACCCGGCCACTCGCCCGGTTGCTGCTGTTTCCAGGACGTCGCCGCCGGGCTGGTGCTCTCGGGGGACACGCTCTTCTGCGGCGGTCCGGGAGCCACCGGTCGGAGCTACAGCGACGAACCGACGATCCTGCGATCGATTCGCGACCGGCTTCTCACGCTGCCGGGTGAGACGACCGTGCACACTGGGCACGGCGACAGCACCACGATCGACGCCGAGCGAGAGCGCGTCATGGACCGTGTCGCCGAGCTCGGGGTGGAATAGTTCTGTCGACGCTGAGACCGATTGGAACGGTCTGGGTGTCGACATGTCGGTGTAGGCGTCAGAGCTGAATCGTGGGGGGCGCTGCGTTCAGGGTCTCGATCGCGAAGCCTGCGGCCGCCTTGTAGCGGGCCATGTACTCCTCGATCTCGGTTCGCGGAATCACGTCCTCGATGTCGTCGAACACGCCGCCGCAGAGCTCGTCGACCTTGCCGAGGATGCCGACCGGTCCGGCCCCCCGGTTGCGCAGGACCAACTGGTTGATGTCCTCGAGCAGCCGGTCTTCGTAGGCCTGCAGCGCGGTGGGTCCGACGCCGTGGCGGAGGAACTCGGCGCCGAGAACCCGGGTGTCGACGATCGCCTGACTCGCTCCGTTCGACCCGACCGGGTACATCACGTGCGCAGCGTCGCCGATCAGGGCAACGCGGTGGTCGAGCCAGGTGGGCAGCGGATCGCGATCGACCATCGGGTACTCGAGAACGCGATCTGCTCCACGAATGAGCCCAGGGACGTCGAGCCAGTCCCAATTCCAGTCCTCGAAGCTGTCGACGAACTTGGATATGTCGACCTGGCGATTCCAGTCCGACTGCTCGAACTGCTGCGAGGACGGGTCGTAGGTGAGCTCGGCGATCCAGTTGATGGTGGCCAGGCCGGTCTCCGGGTCCGGCGCACTGATCGGGTAGCAGATGAAGCGATGCTCGAGGCTGCCGACGAGCACGAACGCAGAGCCCGAACGAATCGGCACACCGGGAGAGGTTCCCCGCCACATGACCGGGCCGCCCCAGATCGGTTCGCCCTCGTCGGGATACATCTGCGCTCGGACAGCGGAGTGGAGCCCGTCTGCCGCGACGAGAACCTCGCCCGTGACCTCGACCGCGGATCCGTCGCTTCGCTCCACGGACGCGATCACCGAGTCCTCGTCGTTCCGGAAGGCCGATCCCCGGTGGCCTGTGTGAACAGAGTCGGGACCGAGCCGATCGACCACTGCGTCGTACAACAGCATCTGGAGCTCGCCCCGGTGGACTGCGTACTGCGGCCAGTCGTAGCCCGCGAGCCGGCCACGCGGCTCGGACCAGACGTCGTTGCCGTTGCGACCGACGAGAGCCCACTCCGTGGCGGGCAGTCCGATCTCGTCCAGGCGCCCTTCGAACCCGAGGTCGTACAGCTCGCGGACCGCGTTGGGCTGGAGGTTGATCCCCACACCGAGCGGCCGTAACTCGTCGACGGCCTCGAAGACCTCGACGTCCACACCGATCTGGTGGCAGGTGAGGGCGAGGGAGAGGCCCGCGATGCCTCCTCCGGCGACGAGAACGGGGCCCAAGCTGTGACTAGCCCTGCTCGTCCTGAGCGTGGCGCTTCTTCATCATCACGATCACACCACCGACGATCAGCAGAAGCAGGAGAAGACGTCCGCGCTTGCGGCTTCCGGCTGCTTCGCCGAGGAGGTCAGCCGCGGCGTCTGCGATGTCCGCTGCGCCGTCGATGACGTCGTCCACGAGGGTTGGTTCCTCCATGTCTGACTCCTGTCCGCGTTGAACTGGTGGGCCACCTGGAGCTATGGCACCACCTTGAACGCTATCCGGCGCCGATGACTCTTCGGACGCGGTCGCCGTGAGACACTCGGACGATGCCCACGCCGCACATCTCTGCGCCAGACGGTGCCTTCGCCCCCACGGTCCTCATGCCGGGTGACCCGCTGAGGGCGGCCTACATCGCCGAGCACTTCCTGGACGACGCAGAGATGGTCACGAACGTCCGCAACTGCAGTGGGTTCACGGGCTCGGTGGATGGCGTGCCGATCTCGGTGATGGCGTCGGGAATTAGGATGCCCTCCGCAGCGATCTACATCACGAAGCTCTACCGGTTCTACGACCTGCAGACAATCATGCGCGTCGGCACCGC
>CAYUBX010000247.1:0-5642 GCA_964443165.1 uncultured Acidimicrobiales bacterium | reverse complement strand
CTTGGTGCAGAAGGCGTACTCGCCGAAGTTCTCCCAGAACTTGAGGTCGTTGTAGCTCGCGACGGGCTCGGTCATGTGGGGGAACCGGCCGCTCCCCCAGTCGAAGCGACCGGACTCGGAGACCACGCCGCCGATCGAGTTGCCGTGGCCGCCGATGAACTTGGTGGCCGAGTGCAGCACGATGTCAGCGCCGTGCTCCATCGGCCGGCACAGATACGGCGTGGCGAAGGTTGCGTCCACCACGAGCGGCAGGCCATGACTGTGCGCCACGCCCGCGAGGCCGGCGAGATCGGGAATCGACCCCGAGGGGTTTCCGACGATCTCCGTGTAGAGGAACTTGGTGTCGTCGTCGATCGCCTGGTCGAAGGCGTCGAGATCGTCGCCGTCCACGAAGCGCGCGTCCACCCCGAAACGGCCGAGCGTGACGTCGAACAGCGTGTGCGTCCCGCCGTACAGGGCCGACGAGGTCACCAGGTTGTCACCGGCGCCGGCAAGCGCAGCCGCGGTGAGGAACTCCGCCGACATCCCCGATGCCGTGGCGACGGCACCGATCCCTCCCTCGAGGCTGGCCATCCTCTCCTCGAACGCGTTGACGGTCGGGTTGGAGATACGGGTGTAGATGGTTCCGTACTTCTGCAGTGCGAACTGGTCGGCGGCGTCCTCGGTGTCCTCGAAGACGAAGCTCGTCGACTGATATACGGGAACGGCTCGAGAGCCGGTGGTGGGATCGGGCCGGCCACCTGCGTGGAGAGCCCGCGTCCTGAAACCCCAGGTGCGATCGGTCACCCTCCAGAGTCTAGAGAGAGTGTCCAGACCCAGGCAGATGACGCGTGCGAGGCGCGCGACATCGTGCCCATCATCGAGGCCGACCCTGCGATGACAGCTCACTCGGCCTGGAGCCGACCCCCGATCCCCTGATGTTTGAGCAGCTCGAAGAGGAGCTCGTGAACCTGCGAACGCTCCTCGGCTGACGCCGGGATCAGCTGCGGGCGATCACGAAGAGTCGGAGAGGACCGTCGATTCCCGGTTCGTCACAGCACCAGCAGTCGTCGTCGGCCACGCCATACCAGGTGACCTCACACTCGCGGCACGCCCGAGCGATGAGACCGCCGGGCTGTGGTTCGAGGACGGGCGCAGGTGCCGCGACCGGCAGCGTGAGCTGATCGGACGAGCTGTCTGGGCTCGCTGGCCGAGAGGAGGACATGGCCTCCCTGTCGGCGCGTCGTGCCGTGACCTTATGGCTGGACGCAGAGGCGGCCGCACTCGCCGCAGCTCAGGAACCGCGCGACTCGGCGAAGGCCCGGGCCCGTGCGAGGGCAACGTCGGGATCGATGCCCTCCCGGCCGATCAACCAGCACGCGATGGGTGCAGCGATGCGCTCGGAGTCATGAGCGGCGACGCCGGCCAGGTCGAGCAGTGCGTCGATCTCGGCGTCGGTCGGTGCGGTCGTGCCGAGCTCGGCTGCGAAGGCCCCGAGCCAGGTCCGACCGTCGATGTCAGGTGCATCCGCCATGGGCGCAGAGAATACGGAGTCAGCGAGCGGGGCGGACGATCGCGGGCGGGTCGTAGACCTGCACATCGGGAACCGGACCGCGGAGCGGTTCGACTTCGACCAGGCAGGTGTGAGCGGTGGGGCCCTGCGCGAGTCCCGATGTGCCCTTGTCCCTCGTCAACACGTTGGGATTCCCGGCCCGGCATGTTCCGTCCTCGCCGGGGTCGTACCACGCCCCCGTCGAGATCTGCAGCACGTCCGGGCTGACTGCGTCGTCGATGACCGCTCCTGCCAAGCAGGCCCCTCGGTCGTTGTGGATACGTACGACGTCGCCGTCGACGATCCCCCGCGTCGCCGCGACGTCGGGGTGGATGCGAACCGGCTCGCGACCGGCGACCTTGGTGTTCTGGCTGAGCGAGCCGTGGTCGTACTGACTGTGCAGCCGTGCAGCGGGTTGGTTCGACACCAGGTGCAGCGGGTATCGGTCGGATCCCGCACCGCCGACCCGCTCGTACGGCTCCATGAAGGTGGGATGACCGGGGCAATCCGGGTATCCGAAGGCCGCCACCGTGTCGGACCGCAGCTCGATCTTGCCGCTGGGCGTCGGAAGTGGTGAGCCGGAGGGATCGGCGCGGAAATCACCCAGAAAGACCTGACGCGCCGTGCCCATCTCGGCCATTCCTTCGTGCTCCAGGTGACCCACTGCCCGGAAGGTCTCGTAATCCGGCGCGTCGGGCCGCTCCGCCCGATAGAGCTCGTACATGGTCTCGACCCACTCGTCCGCTGTACGACCTTCGGTGAACAGCTCGCCGAATCCCAGGCGCTCCGACAAGCGCGAGAAGATCCAGTAGTCGTCGCGCGCCCCTGGCGGGGGCTCGACCGCTTTGGACATCGCGACGAGCATCGTCTCCATTCCGCCGAGGTCATTGCGCTCGAGCGGGGTCGTCGCCGGAAACACGATGTCGGCTCGGCGCGCCGTCGGGGTCCAGAAGGGCTCGTGCACGACGATCGTCTCCGGACGGGTCCACGCAGCAGAGAGCCGGTTGAGGTCCTGATGGTGATGGAAGGGGTTGCCGCCGGCCCAGTAGATGAGGCGGATGTCGGTGAACGTGCCCCGACGGCCGTCGTGATCGAATCCTTCGCCTGGACCTTCGAGGAGCTCGGTGATTCTCGACACGGAGATCACCTCGGTGCCCTCTGGGCGCGGCGGCAGGGGCAGCCCAGGGACGCGCGCCCGGCGCTGACCGGCCCCCACGTTGCCCTGCGCACCGAACGGATAGGCGACGCCACCTCCGGGGAGGCCGATCTGGCCGAGGACTGCGGCGAGAGCGAAGGTCATCCAGTACGACTGCTCGCCGTGGTCTGCCCGCTGGAGCGACAGGCTGAGGTTGATCAGGCTGCGCTTGGACGCGAGCTCTCGGGCGAGGTCCCGGATGGACGCAGCCTCCACACCGCAGATGTCCGCCGCCCAGGCCGCGTCGCGCGCAACGCCGGTGTCCGCGCCAGAGATCTCCGCCCACACGTGCTCCCAGCCGTGACAGTGGGTGGCGAGAAAGTCGTCATCGGAGAGACCCTCGGCCACGAGAGTGTGGATGAGCCCGGTCATGAACGCCACGTCGGTCCCGGGCCGGATCGGCTGCCACCTCGGCGAGTACTCGGCGTCGATGTCGTCACGAAGTGGCGAGACGTTGATGAGCTCCAGCCCGCGCCCGACCGCCTCGCGCATCCACGAACGGGTGTGGTGCGGCCCCTGACCCCCGTAGGTCACCTGAGTGTTGGAGGAGCGCAGCCCGCCGAAGCACAACATGAGCTCGGTGTTGTCGGCGATGACCGACCAGGAGGTCTGCTGCGCGATCCCCGCGTGGTAGCCCATTCCGATGATGTATGGCACCACCGTCTCGGCGGCTGAGGCGGAGTAGGTCCCCCGCACGTCGGTGTAGCCACCGAAGTGGCGCATGAAGCGGTGGACCTGGGTCCCCGACATGTGAAAGCGCCCGGCCGAACCCCAGCCGTACGACCCCCCGAAGACCGATGTGTGGCCGTGATCGTCGCGAACCCGTTCGAGTTCGGCCGCGACGAGATCCAGTGCTTCGTCCCACGACACTTCGACGAAGGGCTCGCGTCCACGCAGCTCTGTCGCCGTGCCGGCACCGCCCTCGAGCCACGACCGCCGAACGCTCGGGTACTCGACGCGCAACGACGCCCGATCCATCAGCGCCCCGCCGAGCGGTGATGGATCTGGATCGAGCTCGTGCCCGCGAACCGCGACCACCTCACCGCCGACCGTGTCGACGTGAAACGGGCCGAAATGGGTACCCAACGCGGTGGTGCGAACCTCGGACATCCCGGTCAGGTTAGGGCAGCCCTATTCGCACCGCCCCGGCTCACGACTGCGGACCGGTGAGCCGGTGGGTCATGGCATCCACCATCGCCGCGACCCCGGGCGGCCCGGATCTCGAACCGCCGTCGAACCCCAACGGATCTCGCGGCCACCGACCTCGGCGGTGGCTCCGTCCCGAGGGACACCTTCTCTCAGGGCTCACTCCGGCTTGAAACCCCACACGGCGTAGAGCGGGTCGCCCCAGTGGTTGGGCGGCGTGCGCACCTCGGCCTGGACGTTCTCCCACGGGCCGGTGACGCGGTGATACTCGCCCACGATCGACACGTGACCGCGGTCGTCGGTCGCCGACCACCCGCGGATCACCTTCGTGGGGAAGCAGCGGTTGGAGAAGGTGTTGACGAAGACACCACCGGGGCGCAGCACGCGGTGCACCTCGTCGAAGACCTCCAGCGGCTTGGCGAGGTAGTCAACAGAGACGCAGCACACCACGCCGTCGAAGCTGGCGTCCACGAATGGGAGGCGCGGATCGCGGTTGAGGTCGTGACGGACTCGCTCCGTCGCTCGGGGGTTCGCCGCCAGCTCCGCCTCGTTCATCCCGAGGATCGTCAAGTGTTCCGGCGCCTCCGAAAAGTGGCTGATCCAAGAACTCATCAGATCGAGGACGAATCGGTCCGCGCCCCCGAGGCCGAGTTCGTCGTACAGAGCGCCGACCGCCGCGATCGCGCCGTCGTCGATGTGAGTCACCATCCGCGGCGGCGCATAAAACGTGTCGTCGTCGGGATCCATGCGTTCGAAGAACCCGTCGGGAAACCCCGCGTACAGGGCGGTGTAGTCGCGCTCGGTCACGCCTCGCCGATCGTGCGCGCCGCGAGAGCGAGCGCCGCGTCCGCGAAGCGCAGCATGTTGTCCATGCGCACGTCGGATCCAGTGGCAAGGCGCAGAACCTCAGCGGCATCCCCCGCAGCCGAGACACAGGCGACCCACCCGTGTCCTGCCGGATCGCCGTACGGGTTGCCGGAGGGGCCCGTAGCGCCGGTTTCGCCGATGCCCCACGCAGCGCGGTAGCGCGAAGCGGCGCGGCTCGCTTGGTAGCGGGCGAACTCCTCGGTGGCGCCGCGCATGTCGTCCGGAGGCGGCTCATCGCCAGCGAGGACGTACCGGCCTGCGCCGGTGTAGACGACCATTCCTCCGATGTAGAAGTCGCTGGCCCCGGGGATCGCCACGAGCGCTGCGTTGATCAAGCCGCCGGCGGCGCTCTCGGACACCGCTACCCTCTCCGATCGCGCCCGGAGGACCGAAGCGACCTCCTCGGCCCTCGCGACCAGGTCGGCGAAGTCGGGAGCGCTCACCCGAGCGCTCCGGAAATCGCGATCTCCGCGATCTCGTCGACGCCGAGCCCGAGCACATCCGCGAGGACGTCGAACGTGTGCTGGCCCAGCGTGGGCGCTGGGGTCCTGGGCCCGTGGTCATAGCCTGCGACGCTGTACTGATGCCCCGCGTACGGCACACGTCCCATCTCCGGGTGGTCGTGCCAGCGATAGAAGCTGCGATGCTCGTATTGCGGATCCACCAGAAGGTCGCTGCTGCGCTGGACCTTTCCGGCCGGAATACCGATCGTGGCCAACGACGCTGCGAGCTCGTCGGCATCCTGGGCAGCCGTCCACTCGGCCAACTCACGATCGATCTGATCGTGATGGGCTTGCCGTCCGATCAATGTGGAGAGCTCCAGGGCACCGGCCCACTCCGGCGAACCGATCAACTCGACCAGACGTTGCCACGCTTCATCGTCCGGAACGCTGATCGCGCACC
>CAYUBX010000246.1:0-5656 GCA_964443165.1 uncultured Acidimicrobiales bacterium | reverse complement strand
CGGCAACAACAGCTCGCTCTGCCAGAGATCGCGTCCCTCGCATTGGGCGAACAGGAACGCCGTGTAGCCGGCGGCTCCGGCGGCGAGCACCGCCACAGGAACCGCCATCACCTGCAGCATCCCGGCGGAGTCGGCCAACCCGCCGATCCACCACAGCGCCATGGCGACGGCATAGGCGGCGAGAACGTAGGCGCCCTTCACCAACCAACTCGTGCGGTTGCCCTTGGTGAGGATGTAGTGGAATCGCTTCGGCTGCTTGAGGTCGGCGACCAGAAGACCCCCGGTCGCGGCGAGGAAGAACCCGGCCACGATCGGCGGCACGACGCCGACCGCCGCCTGCTCCTCCGCATGGCCCAAGAGGACGAGGAGCGCCGCGACCAACATCACGCCTGCGGCGATGGCCTTCGTCACGAGATACCCCGAGACCTTCTCTTTCCAGGTCATCTGGTGTGCCGTTGTGTAGGTGGTGCGGGCGACGATGCCGCGGTCGTCGCCGATCGGTGGGGTGGGGTGAGCGGGAGTGGTGTCTGCCCAGATCATCCCGTCGGACCGGATCGACGTCCGCAGCGGGTCGAGCGACGCTTGGCTCGCGCCCCGGTAGAAGACCTTCGGGTTGGTGCCCTGCTCCGGCGCCCGAACGGCGACGTCCTCACGACCGATGATGCGTCGCGCCTCGTTGTCGGGATCGTCGAAGTCGACGACCTTGATCGCATGCGTGGGGCACACGACCACACAGCTGGGTTCGAGTCCCACCTCGACCCGGTGATTGCAGAAGTTGCACTTGTTGGCGGTGTTGGTCTCCGGGTTGATGTAGATCGCGTCGTAGGGGCATGCGTTCATGCAGCCCTTGCACCCGATACAGATGTCGTCGTCGAAGTCGACCACCCCGTTGTCGGCGCGGAAGAGCGCCAACGTCGGACAGATGTCCATGCAGGGCGCGTCGTCGCACTGGTTGCAACGCATCACGGAGAAGTGTCGGGAGGTGTCGGGGAACGACCCGGTCTCGATGTACTTCACCCAGGTGCGGTTGACCCCGAGCGGAACGTCGTGCTCGCTCTTGCAGGCGACCGTGCACGCGTGACAGCCGATGCACCCGTCGCTGTCGAGAAGGAACCCCAGTCGGGTCATGTGCCGACACCCTGCGGTTCGTGCGCTGCTTCCCACGCCCCGTAGCCGCCGAGCAGATCCGACACGTCGGCGAACCCGGCAGCGGCCATGCGCGAGGACGCGATGGACGAACGGAACCCCCCAGCGCAGTACACGATCGTGGGCTTGGAGGCATCGAGCCGCGAGATCTGCTCGTTGAGGCGGGTGAGGGGGATCTCGATTGCACCCTCGATGATGCCGTTCGCCGTCTCACCCGGCTGCCGTACATCGACGAGCTGCAGGTCTTCCACGGAGGCCATCGCGTCTTCGAGCCCCGCAACGTCGAGTCGCGAGCCACGTCCCACCTCGTCGGGGTTGGCCTCGAAGGTGGCCAGCGGCCCGGCGAGGTGGCCGGCCACGGCATCGAACCCGATGCGGGCAAGACGGTTCTTCGCCTCGCGCTCCATGCCGGGATCGGTGACGAGCACGATGGGCGCTCCGGGCTGGATCACACCTCCCGCGAACTCCGCGTACCGGCCGGCCAGGCCGATGTTGATGGATCCGACGAGATGCCCGCGAGCGAACTCGACCGGGTCTCGCGTGTCGAGCACGACCGCCCCGCGACGCTGTCGTGCCACCACATCGTCGATCGACAGGGCATCCGGAGTGCTGTCCTCATCGAGGAGCGGCCTGACCTCGCGGTTGAGGTTGGCGTCGTAGCTGAAGTACGCGGGCGGAGCGCTCTGGCCTTCGGTGACGACAGCGACGAAGTCGTCCTTGCTGATGTCGGCGAGCGCGTAGTTGGTGGCGAGCTGCTCGCCGATCGTCGACCAGGTGTCGGTGGAGAGGTTCTTTCCGCACGCCGATCCTGCACCGTGAGCCGGGTACACGCGGGTCTCGGTGGGGAGGGTCATCAGCTGGGTGCGCAGCGAGTCGAAGAGATCGGCCGCCAGCTCCTCGCTGGTTACCCCGCGGCTCGACAGAAGGTCCGGCCGACCCACATCGCCCACGAACAGGCAGTCGCCGGTCAGCACGCCGTAAGGAACCTCGTCCTCGGCATGCTCGAACACCACGATGCTGATCGACTCGGGGGTGTGGCCTGGGGTGTGGCGGATCTCGAGGACCACCTCACCCAACTCGATGCGCTCACCGTCGGCCAGACTTCGCGACTCGAATTCGGTCTCGGCAACGGATCCGTAGCCGATCTCCGCCCCCGTGGCCACAGCGAGTTCCAGGTGACCCGACAAGAAGTCGGCGTGGAAGTGGGTCTCGAGCACGAACTCGATCGTCATGCCGTGTTCGGCCGCCGCGTCGAGATACGGCTGGATGTCGCGACGCGGGTCGACGACGACCGCCCGCTTCGACGTCTCGTCACCGATGAAGTACGACGCCTGGCTCAAACACTCCAGATAGTGCTGTTCGAAGATCATCTGTGGCCTCCCCTGATCCCCTGCGCCGACCCTACGCGGTCACCCAGCGCAGCTTGGGCTCCTCCATTTGACCGATTGTACGGTCAAATGGAGGCTGGCTTCAAGACACCCCTCCAGCACGCATGCGATCGGTCCCGTGTGAGTCCCGGCGGACCAACGCCCCTTCAGCCAACGGGGCGTGCGATGCCCCGCACCTCCACGACCACACCCGCCAGGGTCACCACGTACGCGGAGTCACCGATGATCGCCATCGACGTCGGTCGATCGAGACCGCCGGCCACGACCTCGAGGGCGCCGGCCTCGCTCACCCTGAACAGCGTTCCGGTGTCAGGAATCGCCGGCGAGCCTTTCGACACCCCGCTGTGTTCGCCCTGGGCGAGAACGTAGACCTCGTCGTCGGGTCCCGGCTCGACGTCGACGAGCAGCGGTGCGCCGGCCGCGACCACCGTGAGCTGCGACAACGCTGAGTCGAACACCAGAACCTGGCCATCTTCGGGAGCGTGGGGAATGGGGCCGGCGAGACCGAGAAACACACGGCCGGCGACGACGGCCAGTCCGGTGGGAACGACGTTGCCGAGCGCAACCACCTCGGTCACCTCGCCGTCGAGGGCGGCGCGAAGGACCCGGTTGTGATGCCCGTCCGTCACGAGGAATCCGCCGTCGTGCGGCTGCAGCGCGAACTGCACGCCCGTGGCGACCTGCACCTCCAACTGCGGCGGGTTGTCTCGGGAGAACGCTCCCAGATCGGCCACGAGGTGGCGCCCCCCAGCCTCATCGATGCGATAGACGCCGGCCTCGCGAGAGCCGTCCTCCGCCACGCCGAGCGTCACTAGAGCAAACAGCCCACCATCGAGAAAGGCGACATCCACGACGCCGCCAGCGGAGTTGCGCGGCTCAGCGACCGCGTCGGCGATCACACTCGACTCGCCTGTCGTCGGATCGATTCTCACGATGCTGCGCGCCCGCGCGTCGGCGACGTACAGCCGGCCGTCGGGTCCCACCGTGATCCCGCGAGGCCCGCCGAGCCCCGAGATCACCACCCGAGGACCGGACTCGCCCGCGCCGTCGGCGTCGCTGACCTCCGCCGGCTGCACAGAATCGTCGCGGTCTGCGCCGCATGCGGCGAACAACACGAGTCCCGCGACGAGGGCCGAGACGACGCGCCGATTCGTCACCGAGGGCTCGGGCGAAGCTCGGCGGTCGAGCCGGCCGACCAATCGCTCACGAACCGATAGCGATCCCCACGAATCACCGTGGTCCGCCACTCCACGATCGTGTCCTCGTTCTGACCCAGCCTCTCGAGAAAGAAGGCGGCGTCGCTCTTGCGCAGACCAAGTCGTTGCCGATCCTCGGCACCGGGCACGACAGGAGTCAACCGCTCCCATCCGGCGGTCGGAACCGGCGCGCCGATCCGCTCGAGTTCGTCGTAGAGAGCGGTGTGCCCGAAGTCGACGTCGAGCAGCGGCGAGCCGATCGTGGCCGGAATCCATGCCCGGTCGACGGCGAGCGGCGAGTCGCCGGCCAACCGCAGGCGTTCGAGCAGCACGAACTCTTCGTCGTCTGCGACCTGCAGGTGGTCGGCCGCGGTGGAGTTCGTGACCAGCTCGAGCCGGATGACCTCACTCGTCTGCACGACGCCTGTCGACTCGACCGATCGAAAGAGGCTGTACAGGGTGCCGAGGGGTTGCTCGAACTCCGCACGGTTGACGACGGTGCCTCGGCCGCGCTCCCGCTTGAGGACACCGGTCGAGTTGAGGCTCCGGATGGCCTCGCGAACGGTGTGTCTGCTGACCTCGTAGACGGCGGTGAGCTCCATGTCCGTCGGGAACCCGTCGTCGAACTCCCCGGCGTCGAGCCGCCGCTTGAGTTCCGCTTCGAGCTGCGCCCACAGGGGCATCGGGCTCGAACGATCGAGCGAGGTGATGGCCACGCGTGCTCCAATCATCGCCGAACAGCCAAAGATCAGAATATCCGCACAACCTGCCAAATCGATAGAAATGTCAGGCTGTCGGGGCTCGTCGTCCCGACAATGCGCCGAACCGGCTCACCGCCGGACGTGGGGATCGGCTTGTGTCACTCGCGACCGAACGGTGAAAACGCTGTCGCCTGAGAGGACTCCACCGCGGCCGAACAGCCTCCCGAACTGCCAGTTGGACAAGCCGAGCTCGGGCGAGTCGAGCGCGTACTGCCCATCGACCCATCGGGTGAACCCGTCCCCGACAAACGGCGCGTTCACCAGCCCGTAGAACCGCTCCTGCTCGGTCGGGTCACTGCTGATCAAGCTGGCGACGAACTGAGGTGACTGTCGGTTGAAGAGCTCGACCGCCTCGTCGACCGAGTCGACGATGGCGAGAGACACCTCCGGAGAGTCCTCCCATTCCCACTCGTGGCCGAGGTCCTCGAGGGTGAGCTTCTCGGTCCGGGGTTCGCGCACCGGGCCCTCGGCCCTCCCGATGTCGGCCTCGTCGAACCAGGTCGCAGGAACACGCGCCGCGTCGTCGGACACCACGTGCAGCTTGGTCACTGCGTCCCGACGGCGGCCCGCCTCGTCGATGGCCTCGAGAAACGCGGGTAGGAGCTCGTCGGCCCGGTCGCGAACGATGCAGCAGGTGTTGAGCGTGTTGCACACCTTGCGGTCGAGCGAATGGAGAACAGCCGCAGCGAAACGGTCAGCGTCCGCCGCGTCGCCGGCGACGATCCACGCACCGCCCGTACCGTGCAGGCTCACGGGAACGCCGGCCTGCCGCGCAACCGCGCCGAGTTGCGCGACCGCGGGTCCGCTGCCCCGAGCGACCGCGAGCGCCAAGCGGTCGTCGCTGAACATCGCGTGGCCCGCCGCGTGTGCCGCCGAGTCGACCAAGGACGCAGCTCCGGCGGGGAGGCCGGCTTCCTGGAGCGCCGGGTCGAGCGCGTGCTCCACGATCGCGCGGGCCGTGCCGAGCGCGTCCGAACCGATGCGGAACACCACCGTGTTGCCCGACCGGATCACCCCGGCGGCATCGGCGAAGACATTGGGCCGTCCCTCGAACACGAACCCGACGACGCCGAGGCCCGCTCGCAGCTGCTGGAGCGTCCATCCGTCGTGCTCGATCGTCTGGAGCACCTCGCCGCGACCGGCCGGCGCAGTGGCCCACATCCGC
>CAYUBX010000245.1:0-5656 GCA_964443165.1 uncultured Acidimicrobiales bacterium | reverse complement strand
GACGGTGGCTCGGCGAGAACCTCCTCCGCACGGCTCAAGCTGCGGCAGAGCTGAAACCGTGTCTGTCACACAACGACTTCCGGCTAGAAATCATGCTCTTCGGTACAGGTGTCGGTGCGCCCCCGCTGACCGTCGTCGACTGGCAGACGGTTCGACCCGGAGCCGGCGCGTACGACGTCGCGTACTTCCTCGGCGCTGGTCTTCTGCCGGACACGCGGGCGGACGCCGAGGAGGCGCTGGTCTCTGACTATGTCGCCGCCCTCCGTGACCGAGGCGTCGACGCTGATTCCGACGAGATCTGGCGTGGCTATCGACTCGGGTCGACCAGCGGTTACGCCATGGCCGTGGTGGCGAGCCAGATCGTCGAGCAGACCGACCGCGGTGACGCCATGTTCGTCGCGATGGCGGGCCGGCACGCCGAGCAGATGCTCACCCTCGACGTCGCTGGACTGGTCGACTAACGAGGGCCGTCAGCCACCGTCGACCAGGGCCTTCACCCCGTCGAGGGTTGCCTGCATGTTCGCCTTGAGGACCTGGCGGCGCTTGTTGAGCACCCGTTCTTCGCGATCGCGGTCCTTGAGCGCCATCGGCACGGTGCCGTTGTTCTCCTGGCCGATCACCATCGAGAAGCGCAGGCGGCTCCCGGCCCCCTGCTCGGCGAGGTCGAACCGCCAGATCGCGCCCGGACTGTCGACATCGGTGACCCGCCATTCGAAGGCCTCGCGTTCGATCCACTCGGTGACGATGCAGTTGACCTCCCACTTGAAGACGTCGGGGATCTCGTTGCGGCCGGTGAACGTCGATCCGACTCCCGGTTCGCCCTCGGAGGTCCACTCCGCTCCCTGGAACTCTCCGCTGAACCGGGCCGGCATGGTGATGTCGCCGATGACGTCCCAGACGGCTCTCGGGCGAGCGTCAGTGTCGATCTCCACGACGACGCCCTGGCTGTCCGCGACCCGCGCTGTGCCGTCCTCGGAGGGACGCTGGCGGGTGAACCCCCACCTGTCGAAATAGGTGATCTCCGACGCGGGGCGCCGAGGCACAGGGTTGAAGTCGGTTCCCTTCGTGTACGCGACCGGGAAGCACACCAGGGTGGTGATTCCCGGCGGGATACCCAGGAGGTCGGCAACCTCGTCACGCTTCTCGTTGAGCATGGTGGCGTACACCGTTCCCAGACCGCGCGAGCGAAGCGCGAGGTTGAAGCTCCACGCCGATTGAATCCCGCTGTCGAAGAGGCCCGGCTTGCCGCTGTTGTCGTGGGTGCCCCAGATCGCACACATCACGAGAACCGGAGCCTTGGCGTAGTTCTCCACGAGATAGGCACTGGAGCTGACCACCTTCTCCTTGACATGGCCGGTGCCGTCGAGGCGACCGCGCGCGTTGATGAACAGCTCGCCGACCTCGGCGTACAGCTCGCCCAGTCGATCCTTCGTCTCTTGGTCGCGGATCACCATCCAGCGACGGCTGGCGTCGTTGCCTCCGGTCGGCGCCTGTTCTGCGAGGTCGATGCACTCGAAGATCAGCTCATCGGACACCGGGCGCTCGAAGTCGAGGCGCCGCCGGACGGCCCGCGTCGTGGTGAGGAGACGATCGACCTGATCAAGGTCGAAGCCCGACTCGCTGATGCGCTCGCCCGTCGTGACGGGCTGGTTGGTTCCGCTCATGTGCCAAGACTCGCATGCCCCGAGGGGCCATGGCGGCTCCGCCGGCTGCGTGCACGCAATGGCAGCCAGCCTCATACCCTTGACTCCATGCGGATCGGGGAAGTGGCGGACGCCTCCGGCGTGTCCACCAAGACGATCAGGTACTACGAGTCGATCGGCCTGTTGGACGAGCCTCGCCGAACCGAATCGGGGTACCGCGACTATGGCGCGGATGCGATCGATCGCCTTCGGTTCGTGCGCGACGCTCAGGCGACTGGACTCACGTTGGCGGAGATCGCGTCGGTTCTGGAGCTGAAGCACGCGGGTGAACGATCCTGTCACCACACGACGGCTCTTCTCGAGCGGCACCTCGCCGATCTCGACGAGCAGATCGTGCGGCTGCAGTCCGCTCGCGAGGAGCTGGTTCGCCTCGCGGAACGGGCATCGACCCTCGACCCCTCGGCCTGCACCGACCTCAATCGGTGCCAGGTGATCGCCGGTTCCTGAGCGACCCGCCCGCCAGGTGTGCTACAGACGCGGGTGAGTCACGCTCATCCACCGCGACCAAGGGGACACCGGATGCAGTACACCGATCGAGGCCTCGAGATGCAGGAGGCGGTGAAGTCGTACATGGACGACTTCATCTACCCCAACGAAGAGGAGTACTACGCCGAGTTCGCGGCGATGGACGACCCACACGGGACACCTCCGCTCATGGAGAAGCTGATGGCCGCCGCCAAGGAGCGGGGTCTCTGGAACCTCTTCATCCATCTCCTCGACCCCGAAGCGCCCGGCACCAAGCTGTCGAACTTCGACTACGCGCCGATCTCCGAGCAGCTCGGCAAGGTTCCCTTCTCATCGGAGGCCCTCAATTGTGCGGCCCCCGACACCGGCAACATGGAGATCCTCAATCTCTATGCGTCGGACGCGGTGAAGCAGCGCTGGCTCGCTCCGCTTCTGGAGGGCGAGATCCGCTCGGCGTTCTCGATGACCGAGCCCGCCGTGGCCTCGTCGGATGCGTCCAACATCGAGCTGCGGATCCAGAGGGATGGCAACGACTACGTCCTCAACGGCGTCAAGTGGTTCTCCTCCAACGCGATGCGTCCCGAATGCGAGCTGCTCATCGTCATGGGCAAGACCGACCCCGACGGACCCCGCCACCGCCAGCAGGCCATGATCGCCGTGCCCAAGGACACACCGGGCATCAGCATCGGGCGCGAGCCGCACGTGTTCGGCTACTCGGATCGTGGAGGCCACCCCGAGGTCATCTACGAGAACGTCCGCGTGCCCGAGGACCACATCCTCGGCGGCGAAGGCGAAGGCTTCGCCATCAGTCAGGCCCGCCTCGGCCCGGGGCGCATTCACCACTGCATGCGCTCCATCGGCATCGCCGAGCGCGCCCTCGAGATCATGGTGAAGCGGTCGCTCGTGCGCGAGACCTTCGGCCGGTCGCTCGCTCACCACGGCCTGGTCCAGGACGACATCGCCAAGTCCCGCATCGAGATCGACCAGGCTCGCCAGTACGTGCTGCATGTGGCTCACCTCATGGACACCGTGGGGAACAAGGCCGCTGCGCAGGAGATCTCCGGGATCAAGGTCGCCATTCCCAACATGGCGCTCGGGGTCATCGACCGGGCGATCCAGGTGCACGGCGCCGCCGGCGTCACGCAGTTCACGCCGCTGGCCCACATGTGGGCGCACATGCGGACCCTGCGAATCGCTGACGGGCCCGACGAGGTCCACAAGATGACCATCGCCCGCCGGGAGATCCGTCAGCATGATCCCAACTTCCGCATGAACCCGTAGCTCGCTGGGATCGAGGTTTCTGTCTGGTCGGTCTGGTTCGGCGGCCGGGGCCCAAGCCGTCGAACCAGTCGGTCGACCCCAAGCGCAGGCCTGGGGAGAGGCCGGCAGACGGTCCGCTCTGAGGGCGGCGGCAACGAGGGCGAGGCATCTCACCCCATGGGTGTCGGCTACCGGGCGGACTCGCCTCCGGCGCCGGTACTGTGGCGGCCATGACACCGGGGGAGCGCATCGAGGCGTACTTCGTGGCGTGCGGTCACGGTTCGGCAGAGGAGATCGCCTCGCATTTCACGCAGGACGCCATCGTGTGGGACACGAACATTCGGCCGATGCGCGGGAGCGAGGACATCGGCGCGACGTGGGTAAAGGTCCGCGAACGGTGGGACGGCGCCGAGTGGTTCGTCGACTCTCTGGTGGAGGCCGCCGACGGTGAGACGGCGGCCATCGAATGGCGGATGACGGGGACCGAGCCGAGGGAGCAGCGACCGTTCGTCTTTCGCGGTTCGGAGCACTACCGATTCGAGGACGCCCTGATCGCCGAGATCCGGCAGTACTGGACCTTCGATCCGCAGCGGATGGACACAGGCCTGGTCGACTACGACTACGACTACGACAACGACAACGATGTATCTCGCGAGCAGGGCCCGACGCAGGAGGGCGCAGCGCAGTGAGCAAGGGCACAGAGGGCGCAGCGCAGTGAGCAAGGGCACAGAGGGCGTAGCGCAGTGAGCAAGGGCACGGAGGGCACAGCGCAGTGAGCGATTACGACGTCCGGGCGATCGGCGTGACCATCGATAGCAATGACCCGAAGAGAACGGCCGACTTCTGGCAGGCGGCGATCGGGTTTCGCCGCAGGGAGGGAGACGGCAATCCGTACATCACGCTGTCGGACAGCCCGGTCGGTCGGCCGCTGAACCACCTGACGATCCAGAAGGTTCCCGAGGGCAAGACGGCGAAGAACCGGCTGCATCTGGATCTCTTCGACACCGACGACGAGGTCGCGATTCGCGAGTTCGAGGCGCTCGGGGCGACCGTCATCGTTCCCGCCGAGGGCTCGGGTCACATGGGGATGACGGCGACGGTGATGGCGGACCCCGACGGCGGAGAGTTCTGCGTCGTCTGCCGACGTGGATGAGGAGGCGTGACGTGGCGCTCCAGCTGACCGAGGTTCCAATCGTCGACTACGGCGACGACGAAGCGGCGATGGTGACCTACCGCGAAGAGGGAACCGCTCGAGCGCTCGCACTGCCCAACCGCGGTCCGATCCGCTTCGACGACAACGGCCATGTGGCGCAAGACATCGTCGACACGTACGCGGAGTACGGGTTCTACGTGTTGACCGGTGTGCTCGGGCCCGACGAACTGGCCGAGATCGAGGCCGATGTCGCCATGCTCATCGAACGCGGACCGGCGGAGAAGGACAGCCGGGTCGACCGCAACGGTGACCCCGCGCTCGGTGCGGACTGCGAGGGGCGCAACTACGTGTGGGTCGAGCCCCTCTCGGACCCTCTCGGCGGCACCTCGGCCTCCTACGGCCGCCACGAGGCCAAGATGAACGAGCCGGCGCCTCCTGACGAGGCGCCCAGCTGGGTTCTGCAGCTGGTGCTGGGCTCGCTGCAGTTCAGCGAGGCGTGTCTGCGGGTCTATGGCCACCACGACCTGCTGAAGGTCGCGGAGGCGATCAATGGGCCCGACTTCACGCCGTTCAACGAGGCGGTGTGGATCAAGCAGCCCGGTCTCGGTGGTTCGGTCGCGTGGCATCAGGACGGGTGGACGCACTGGGACAGCCCCGGTCTCGACGACCACACGCACGGGTTCAACTTCATGGCCCAGCTGTACGGGTGCGACGCGGCCAACGGGCTGTGGGTGGTGCCTGGTTCGAACCGAATCGGCAAGGCCGACATCAAGGGCATGGTCGCCGCGGCCGGTTCCGACCGCATCCCCGAGGCGGTTCCGGTCATTTGCGACCCGGGTGACATCGCGATCACGAGCCGTCAGGCGATCCACGGGTCGTTCGCCAACACCAGCCCCAACACCCGCGTGACGATCAACTTCGGGTTCCATCGCCGGGCATCGGTTGCGGGTGTGCGCAGCGGTGGCGTGCACAACCCGGTGTCGGAGTACGACGACGAGTACCTGTTCGAGCGATCGAAGTGCATCGCGTGGGGCATCGACGCCCGCGCGCAGCAGTTCCCGGACGAGCCCCGCTA
>CAYUBX010000244.1:0-5666 GCA_964443165.1 uncultured Acidimicrobiales bacterium | reverse complement strand
GACGCCCACACGCACGACGACGGCGCGGTGCTCGCCGATCCCGATCACGGGTGCAAAACGCTCCAGGGCGTGACGTCGGTCGTGGTCGGGAACTGTGGCGTCTCGCCGGCACCCGCATCGGACCACACCCCGGGGCTCACCGTGTTCGGCCGCATGACGGACTACCTCGACGCGCTCGAGGCGGCGCCGGCGGCCGTCAACGTCGCCGCGCTCGTCGGGCACGGCGCCATTCGAGCCGCTGTGATGGGCCTCCGTGACGATCGAGAGCCCGAGCCGGCCGAGCTCGACGCGATGCTCGCCCACCTGAGGGACGCGCTCGCCGGTGGCGCCGTCGGGATGTCGTCCGGGCTCGCCTACGAACCCGGTCGCTACGCCGCCCACGACGAGCTCGTGGAGTTCAACACGCTCGTCGCGAACGCCGGCGGGATCTACACCACCCACATGCGCGACGAGGGTGACAATCTCCTCGACTCGATCGACGAGTCCATCGCGGTTGCCGAAGCCACGGGCGTCCCGTTGCAGATCTCCCACCTCAAGGCGGCCGGCCGCAACAACTGGGGCAGCGTGGTGGACGCCATGGCACGGATCGACGCCGCACGCGGGCGTGGCGTCGACGTGATGGCTGACCAGTACCCGTACACCCGAGGGAGCAGCCTGCTCGAGCAGGTCGTCAGCGGCGGCGCACTCGACGGTCCCTCGGCGTTCGGTCACTGCACGCCGGCCGAGGTGCTGGTCGCGGCGGCCCCGGGCCGTCCCGAATGGGAGGGCCAGACGATCGCCGAGATCGCCGACGACGTCGGGATCGACGGGCGCGAGATGGCCGACCGGATCATCGACGAGGAGGGCCGGGCCTGCATCGTGGTGCTCGACACGATGGCCGAGGACGACGTCCGCACGGTGATGGCCAACCGGGCAGTCATGGTCGGCAGCGACGGGGTTCCCATGGGTCAGAAGCCCCACCCTCGCCTCCACCACACGTACCCCCGAGTCCTGGGTCGCTACGTCCGAGAGCTCGGGGTTCTCGAACTCGCCGACGCCGTCAAGAAGATGACATCGGTCCCGGCCGAACGGTTCGGCTTCGCAGGGCGGGGGATCATCCGGGAGGGGGCCTACGCCGACCTGGTCCTGTTCGATCCCACGCAGATCCTCGACACTGGCACCTACAGCGATCCGACCACGGTCCCGGCCGGAATCGCGGCGGTGTGGGTCAACGGCAGAGCGGTGGTCCGTGACGGCGCGGTCACGGGCGAGCGACCGGGTGCGGTCGTCCGGGGGAGGAGCATGTCGTGAAGCTCGCGATCACCGGCCTCGGTGCTGTTTCGCCGATCGGAGTGTCCGCCCAGGAGCTCTGTGACAGCCTGGAGGCCGGCCGCGTCGGGATCCGCGAAGCACCATGGGCCGACGCACTCGGCGGTGGGCTCTACGGCGCGATCGACGACCGCTTCGATCCTGCGGACTTCATGGACGACCGGGTGGTCGCCGGGACCGACGGGTTTGCTCGCTTCGCGCTCGCAGCGAGCGCGCAGGCTCTCGACGACGCCGGGCTCGCCGAGGTCGATCCGTTTCGGACGGGGGTCGTCCACGGCACGTCCGCCGGCGGGCACTTCACGGTGGCCCGCGCGCAGTGGGAGTTCGAACACGGCGGCGCGGACGCGATCAACCCCAAGACCCAGATCAAGATCTGGGCCAACATGGCTGCTGCTCAGATCTGCATGGCCCATCAACTCCACGGGCCGTCCACCACGATCGCCACCGCCTGTGCGTCGTCGCTCGACGCTCTCGGGACGGCGGCGCTTTACCTCGGCGCCGGGTGGGTCGACGTCGTCCTCGTCGGAGCGACCGAGGGTGGCTACACCTGCGATCCGGGAAACGAGCACTTCCTCTCCGCGATCACGGCAGCTGAGGCCGCATACGGGATGCGAGCCGAGCCGGTGGATCCGGCTCGTGCCCTTCTCCCCTTCGCTGCCGACCGGGTGGGGATCGTGTCGGGTGAGGGGTCGGCGTTCTTCGTCCTCGAGACCGAGGAGCACGCGGTCGCTCGAGGAGCACGAGTCCGTGGGTGGCTCATCGGCTACGCGTCTCTGGCCGATTCGTTCCATCCCTCATCTCCGGAGCCGGAGGGCACGTGGGAGCAGTTGGTGATGGAGAAGGCCCAGGCGTCCGCCGGTGTGGGGCCGGGAGATATCGATGCTCTGGTGGCCCATGCGACGGGAACGCCCAAGGGCGACACGGCTGAGATCAAGGCGATCAACCGGATCTTCGGGGCCAACGAACGACTGACCGTGACCGGGATCAAGGGCCACACAGCTCACACCGGGGCAGCGTCGGGGGCGATGAGCGTCATGGCAGGGCTGCGGGCCTTCGAGTCGGGTCGGCTCACCAACATCGCAGGCACCACGACGGTGGACGCCGAGATCGACTTCGACGTCGTGCTCGGCGAACCCAGGTCCGTCGACCTCGATCGCTTTCAGGTCAACTCGTTCGGCTTCGGTGGGCAGAACGCGTCAGTGGTGGTCGTACGGGCTTGAGCTTCAGCGCCGTGGCGTCTCGACGCGCCAGTATGTGGCGATGAACGAGCACATCGAGGCGGCCGAAACCGCGGCGCCGATGGCGGCGGGTCCCACCGGTCCGCTGCAAGGCCTTCGCATCCTGGACGTGACCCACGCCTTGGCGGGTCCGTTCGCGGCGATGCTTCTCGCGGACATGGGGGCCGACGTCATCAAGGTCGAAGCTCCCTCCGGTGAGATGACGCGCTACCAGGGCCCGTGGACCCTCGATGACGAGGAGCGGCTGTACTCGGGCAACTACGCGATCCGCAATCGCAACAAGCGATCGATCTGCCTCGATCTGCGAGACGACGAAGACAAGGCGACCTTTCTCGAGCTGGTCGAGACCGCAGACGGTCTCATCGAGAACATGCGGGCAGGTGTTCTGGACTCCTTGGGTGTCGGCTGGGAGACCTGCCACGAACGCAACCCTCGGCTGGTCTACGCGGCCATTCGTGGCTTCGGCGATCACCGGATCTCGCCCAGTCCCTATGCGGGGTGGCCGGCCTACGACCTCATCGCCCAAGCGATGGGCGGCATCATCGCGTCGACCGGCGAATCCGAGGACAAGATCATGAAGGTGGGTCCCCCGATCGGTGACACGGTTCCCGGAACCATGGCGGCGTTGGGGCTTCTTGCCGCTCTGCTTCGCGCCCGGGAGACGGGTGAGGGCCAGTTCGTCGACGTGGCGATGGTCGACTCGATGATGACCATGGCCGAGATCAGCCAGATGGTCTACACGTACGCCGGCAGAGGGCTGAAGCCCATGGGCAACGGCGTGGACGGCATGAGCCCCTACGACGTGTACCCGACCAAGGACGGGCACTGCGTGATCGCCACGCCGACCGAGCCCCACTTCGTTCTGCTCTGTGAGCTCATCGGCCGAGAAGACCTCACCACCGACGAACGAACGAGAAACAATCGGGCTCGCATCCGTAACCGCGACTACGTGGAGGAGGCGATCGGTGGGTGGGCCGCAGCGCACACGACCGCCGAGGTTGTCGAGACGCTCGGCGACAAGGTCCCGGTCGGACCGGTGTACGACCCATCGGACTGGGTCGACGACCCCCACGTCGCGGCGCGCGAGATGCTCGTGCGCGTGGACCACGACCATCACCGACCGACGGTGGTACTCAACAGCCCGATCAAGTTCAGCGACGATCCGGCAGGGATCTACCAGGGTGTCCCTCGCCTGGACGAGCACGGCGACGAGATCCGGGAAGAGCTCGCGAAACGTCGCGAGTAGCGCTCTGCGGGCGCGCGAGACTGGCGTTATGTCGCGCACAATTCGAGTGGTCCAGCTCTCCGACACCCATTTTCTGGAGGAAGGTGCCGAGCCCGAAGGCGGCCATTCCTACGACACGGCTGAGGCGTTCGACGCGGTTTTCGACCATGTGAGCGGCGACCTCGACCTGGTCGTCGTCACGGGCGATGTCGCAGATCACGGTCGTGCCGAGCAGTACCGGCGGGCGGGTGACGCTTTCGCTCGCTTCGACGCGCCCGTCAACGTCTGCCCCGGCAATCACGACTTCGACGTGGCGTTCAGCGCTGGGATGGGCCGTCCCGGCGTGTCGACGTCGCGCGTGATCGAAGCCGGGGTGTGGGCGTTCGTCTTCGTCGATTCGAGCGCCGGGATCATGGACATGGACGACTCGGGGCTGCACGTTGATCCGCCGGGGGAGGAGCGGCTCCACAACAACGGTCGACTCGGTTCGCGGGAGGCGGCCTGGGTGCGCAGCGTCTGCGCTCAGACGACGGCCGAGCACGTCTTCGTGTGGCTCCACCACCCGCCCGCTCCCGGTCTCCCGATGAGCCATGACGACGCCTACGAGGCGGAGTGGCACGAGCTCATCGCCGATCTTCCCAACGTGCGCGGTCTCGGTGGGGGGCACACACACGTCCCACACGAGTACGAGTTCGCGGGGCGCCAGGTCTTCGTCGCGCCGTCGCTCAAGAACAACTTCGACATCGACAACCGGCAGTGGCTGCCGCCCGGCTATCGCTCCTATGAGTTCGGCGTGGACGGAACCGTTGTGAGCGAGGTGCACCTCGTCGACGACGAGCGGTGGCCGCGCCGTCCGTTCGGCCGGGCTCTCCACGCCCTGTTCATGGGCGAGCTGTCGTTCGACGAACTCGCCGAGATCGCAGCTCGTCGGGCGGCCGGCGAGGACTGAGGAGGACCACATGTCCGCCGAACAGATCCGGCTCGATCCACCCGATGTGCTCGACATGGCCATCGGGGAGGCCATGTTCACGCAGCGGGCGATCCGACGCTTCGACCACGAACGTCCGATCCCCGACGATGTGCTGAAGGTGCTCCTCGACGCGGCGTCGAAGGCGCCGAGCGGAGGGAACACCCAACCGTCGCGCCTCGTCGTGGTGACGGACCCGGCGGTCGTCGAAGACTTCGGCGCTCTCTATCACGAGGCATGGTGGGCCAAGCGCCGCGACCAGTTCGGGTGGGAGCCCGACCAGGAGATCCCCGCCGACTCCCCGTTCAAGATGGCGGCCCTGCTCGCCGGGGAGATGGTGTCGGCCCCAGCGGTCGTGCTGGCCTACACGCCGCCTGGCGTCCCTGACGGCGGACTGTCGGTCGTTCCTGGGGTGCAGAACCTGATGCTGGCGGCACGGGCACTCGGCGTCGGCTCTGCTCTCACCACGTTGCATCCGCAGGTGATGGACCGGGTGAACGACCTGGTCGGGGCGCCGGATGGAGCCGAGTTCCACTGCTGTGTGCCGCTCGGGTATCCGCGGGGAAGCTTCGGTCCCACCACCCGGCGGCCCGTCGAGGACACCACGTTCTGGAATCGCTGGGGCGATCGACCGCCGTTCTAGGTGCGAGCGGACTCGCAGGTCGTGGGAGACTCGCGCATGGAGTTCGCCGACACCATCACCACGATCGAAGAGCTGCGTCAGGTTCTGCCGGAGCCCCATCCGCTGGTCGCGGACAAAGAGGTGAGCGAGCTCGATGAGCACTGCAGGGCGTTCATCGAGCGGGCGCCTTTCGTCCTGATCGCGTCGACGGACGGCACCGGCCGCATCGACGTGTCGCCCAAGGGAGATCCGGCCGGGTTCGTTCGGGTGCTCGACGATCGCACGCTCGCTATCCCCGACCGGCCG
>CAYUBX010000243.1:0-5694 GCA_964443165.1 uncultured Acidimicrobiales bacterium | reverse complement strand
CAGAGTGCCATCCTTGTCGAACACGACACCCGCGATCGCGGTCATCGGAGCAGCTGTTCGCAGCCCGTTCCGTCGAGGATCGCGTCGACCGCCGAACGATCGCCACCGGACAGCGCGCCATAGGCCTCTCGCAGCCACATCAGGCACTTGCCCTGGTACGGGAACGGGCCCTGGCGGTACTGCTCGCCTCCGATGTCGACCACGACCTCCTCGTCGCCGCCCTGGAGCGCGGCGGCGTTGGAGACCATGAAGGGCGCGTAGGTCGCGCCGATCTCCCCCAGCAGCGCGCCGATGGTGGACGGCAATTCGTCCCGTCCGAACCACCCCGCGTCGCCGTCCACCTCGAGGGAGGACAGATCGTCCATCTGGTAGGCCCACATCACGGTTCGGGGGCCCTCGACCGCGTGGACCGCTGCCGAGTCGGGCTCCCAGAAGCACAGTTGGGTGAACTGCCCGAAGACGCCGAAGTCGCCACGCCCAGGACGGGATCCGAGCAAGAAGCGATGCGTGGTGAGGTGCTCGTTCATGACGTGCAGCAACCGGACGAGGCTGGACTCGATGATCGGACGGTTCTGATCCGTCGAACCCACCAGCGCGGTACGGCCCATCTGGCGGGTGGTGATGATGTCCTTGCGGGCCGCCAGCTCATCAGGGCTCAACTCGTTGTCGGACATGAGCGGAAGCAGGGTGCCCGCCTTGTCGATCGCAGCGTCGTAGAGATGGTGCCAGCGGTAGTGGTACATCACCTTCGTGACCCACTCGTCGCCGTAGTCCTCGATCAGGTGATCCAGGAAGGCAACGACCGGATCGGTCGGAACCAGGCTCCGCCCTTCGACCTCCTGCTCCAGACGCATGATCTGCGGCGAGGAGTCGACCATCGCGTCGACGTACCCACCGTCCGTGTCGTGGAAGGCGATGACGGGGATGATCGCCACCGGAACGGCGGGAATCCCGGAGTCCTCCGGCGAGTTGCGAACGACCCACCGGAACGGGATCCGCCGATACCGCAGGATGCCCCGCATCTTGAGCGAGTACGGCGAGCCGTACCCACCGACGAGCGTCACGAACGGGTCCAGCCGCGGCGTCTGCATCGCCGCATCATGTCAGCAGGCAGAGTCGGCCGCGGACCACCCCGCTGCGACGCCGCCGACCTGTCTCACGTTCGTCACCGGGAAGCAACGAACAGCACACCGGGGCAACGTCGTGGCAATCTGACCGTCACGCGGGGCAGGCGAACGCCCGGCGCCGAACGCTCGGGGGCAGCGATGTCAGACAACCGCCAGATCGTCATTCGCGAAGTGCCGGATGGTCCGCTACGACCCGACCACTACGGTGAGAACACCGCGCCGATCCCCGACCCGGGCGAGGGCGAGGTCCTGCTGCAAACGCAGGCCATCTCCATCGGCGCCGGCCAGCGGGCCGGGCTCCAGGGGTCGGCCAGCTACGCAGGCGCGGCTCAGGCCGACGTCGTCATGGGCGGCACCGGGATCGGACGCGTCGCCGCGAGCAACCACCCGAGCTTCTCGCCCGGCGATATCGCGATGGGTGCCACGGGCTGGCAGCAGTACGCCGCGCTCCCCGGCGACTCGCTGACGGCGGTCGACGCCGACCTCGAACCCGAGATCGCCCTGGGACCGCTCGGCACCAACGGGCTGACCGCATACTTCGGCCTCCTCGACATCGGGGCTCCAACAGGCGGCGAGACCGTGGTGGTCTCGGCCGCAGCGGGCTCGGTGGGGCACACCGTCGGTCAGATCGCCAAGATTCGAGGTGCGCGCGTCGTCGGAGTGGCCGGCTCCGACGCCAAGTGCAGCATGCTCACCGACGAACTCGGCTTCGACGCTGCGGTGAGCTACAAGAGCGACGACTTTCGCGCTGAGTTCAAGAGCGCGACACCCGACCGCATCGACGTCTATTTCGACAACACCGGTGGGGACGTTCTGGGCAGCGCGTTGTTCAGGATGAACACCCATGGCCGCATCGTCTGCTGCGGTGTCGTAAGCCAATACGACACCGCCCACCCGGGTCCTGGACCGCGAGGCATCCCGGGTCTTCTCGTCAACAACCGGGTGCGCATGCAGGGGTTCCTCGTGTTCGACTTCGAGGACCGCTACGCCGACGCGCGGGCGCAGATGACGGAGTGGATCCAGACGGGCGCGCTGCAGCCGAAGGCAACCGTGTACGACGGTCTCGAGGCGGCCCCACAGGCGTTCGTCGACCTGCTGGCGGGCGCCACCGTCGGAACAACCGTGGTCAGGATTGCTGAGTAGGGTGCCGACACCGCCTCGCAAGCGAGCAAGGGAGACGCCGTCATGAGCCAACGAGAGCCGATCATCGAGAACCTCGACGCCGTGTGGGCGAGCTGCGTGGAGACGTTCGGCTCGTTGGGCGACGACCAGTGGGACGTCACCTCCCTGTGCCCCGAGTGGACGATCAAAGGTGTCGCCGCCCACATGGTCTCCGTTGAGCAGGTGCTGTCCGGTTGGCTCCCCGAGAGCCTCGACACACCGCCTCCCTTCGGTGACGTCGCGGGGCACTATCAGGCGGCGATGCAGATGGAGCCCGGCCAGCTGGTCGAACACATGCGTGCCACCTTCGACATCCGGCTCGCGGATCTCGCCGGGACCACCGATCAAATCTTCGCCCGCCCCTCCGTCACGCCCGTCGGGCCTGCCACCTACGAGCGCTTCATGGCCGTGCGCGTGTTCGACCACTGGATGCACGAGCGCGACTGCAGAACACCGCTCGGACTCGAATCCGACAACAGCGGCCCGACGGCTGAGATGGCCCTCAACGAAGTCCACCTGTCCCTGGGCTACATCGTGGGCAAAAAGATCGGCCTGACCGAAGGCCAGAGCATCCATTTCGACATCACCGGAGGTGTCGAGCGCGACATCTACGTGGCCGTCGACGGGCGGGCCGGCGAAGTGGATCACCTCGACCACCCCACCGTCACCCTGCGCTGCGACTCGATGGCGTTCATGAACCAGGCGTGTGGTCGGGTCGATCCCGAGATCCCAATCGCAGCCGGCGAGATCACGTGGTCGGGCGACGACGCTCTCGGCGCGCACGCGGCACGCAACCTCCGCTTCACGATGTAGGCCGTGTCGGAGACTCCCGCCCCAACGGGGCCACTGGCCGAGGTACGCGTCGTCGAGCTGGCGACCTTCATCGCCGCGCCGGCGGGGACACACCTGCTGGCGAGCCAGGGAGCCTCGGTCATCAAAGTGGAAGACCTCGGTGTGGGCGACCCGCTCCGGGTCTTCGGATCCGGCCGGGGCGGCATGAGCGGATGGTTCGCCAACCTCGGTGCCGGGAAGCAGTCCATCGGGCTCGACATCACGTCCGAGGACGGACGACGGATTCTGCAGGAGCTCATCGCGGGCGCCGACGTGTTCGTGCAGGCGTACCGGCCCGGCGTGGCGGAACGCCTCGGGTTCGGCGCCGAGGAGATGCGCGCCGCCAATCCCAGGCTGATCTATGTATCGATCAGCGGGTTCGGGGAGGAGGGTCCGTACAGCCAGCGGCCGGCGTACGACGCAGTGATTCAAGGGTGGTCAGGCATCGCAGGGATCCAGGGCGGTGACGCCGATCCGACGTTCGTCCGGTGCTTCCTCCCCGACAAGGTCACCTCGCTGACGTGGACCCAGGCGGTGTGCGCCGCGCTGTTCGCACGCGAACGAACCGGGTCAGGGGACCACGTTCGGCTGTCCCTCCTCGACTCCGCGATCAGCTTCATGTGGCACGACGCGATGATGCACGAGACCGCCATCGGCGACGACGTGGATCGCCAGCCGAACATCCTGGATGACTACCAACTGTCGCAGTGTGCAGATGGATGGGTCGCCGTGATGCCGCTCACCGACGGCCACTGGCGCGGCGTGGCGGCCGGTTTCGAGCGGCCCGAACTGCTCGAGGATCCACGTTTCGAGACCGCAGCGCTCCGTGCGGAGAACTTCGGCGAGATGGTCGGCGAGCTCGCGAAGTCCGTGCGGCAGATGCGGCGAGATCAGGTCGTGGCGATCATGGTCGAGAACGACGTCCCCGTGGCTCCCGCCCTTCGCCCCGAGGAGCTCGCCGATGACCCCCAGGTGAAGCACACGGGCATCCTCCAGGAGGTGGACCACCCGGTCGTGGGGCCGATCCGTCGCCAGCGCGCGGCCGCCCGATTCGAATCCGGGGCTGAAAATCTGCGCACGGCGCCGATGCGAGGGGCCGACACCCTCGACGTCTTGACGGCGATGGGCTACTCGGTCGACGACGTCGACCACCTCGTTGCGAGGGGAGTCGCGGGATGACCGGCTCGTCAGCCACTGCGATCGACAGTGTGCTGCTCGAGCGGCTCGCCGCGAGAGCGTCGGACGCGGAGGCGGCTCGTCGGCTCCCCGACAAGTCGCTCGCCGACATGCGCGCCGCCGGCCTGCTCCGGCTGCTGGTCCCGGCTCGCGTCGGCGGGGACGAGGCCACCTTCGGAGACATGGTCGACGCCGTCGCGACGATCGGGCGTGCGGACTCCGCAGCCTCGTGGGTGCTCATGGTCCTCACCGCGCACGACTGGATGATGGGGTCCTTCAGCCCCGCCGCCCAGGACCAAGTGTTCGCCGACGGCCCCGACGCTGTGATCCCGGGCAGCCTCGCGCCCACTGGTCGAGCCCGCCGGGTCGACGACGGCTGGGTCGTGTCTGGGCGGTGGCCGTTCTCAAGCGGCGCCGACCACGGAGACTGGTATCTGCTGGGCACCCTCGAACCTCCCGACCAGGGTGGTGGGCGGCCCCGCCTGCTCCACATCGTGGTGCCGCGCTCCGACGTGATCGTCGACGACACCTGGTACCCGATCGGGCTGCGGGGCACGGGGTCGAGCGACGTCGTCCTCGACGAGGTGCTCGTCCCCGACGAGTTCACCATGGACTCGGGCGAACTGCTGGGCGCCCGGGGGCCCTGGTCGGCCCAGCATCCAACTCGTCTGTACTCCACGCCGATCCTGCCCGGGCTCGCTGTGCACGTGGCGGCGAGCGCGATCGGGATCGCGCGGGGTGGCCTCGACGACGCCGTCGAGCGGTTCGGTTCGCAGAACGACGCCTATCTCGGTACCGCCAAGGCCGACCGGCCGGGTCTCCAGATGCGTCTGGCCGAGTCCGAGACCGAGCTCGCCATGGCGGAACTGCTCCTCTCGGACACGGTGGGTCTCCTCGAACACGCCGCGGCCGGGCACGACACCAAGGCGCTGCGTGCCAGGACCAAGTACCAGGCGAGCTACGCGATCGACGTGTCTCGCCGCGTCCTCGACCGCATCGTGACTGCGGCGGGAGCGCGGGCGATGTTCGACGGCAGCATTCTCCAAAAGGCCCACCGAGACGTTCAGATGGCGAGCCAGCACGCAGTGGCCGACCTCGACGGAGTCGGCCAGGCCTACGGGCGCACGCTTCTCGGCCAGGACCCGGGCGCGCACCCCCTCTGACCCCAGGTTCTGGCCGCGTGAGCGCCAGGAGAGCGAGCGCTCACGCGCCCGAAACGGTCACCGGTGGCGGAGTCGGGCATGTCGGCGGTGTGCCAGGTGCAGGACCCGTCACTCGCCGTCGGTGAAGCTCCTCAGCAGGGTCGGGTTCTCGAGCCGGGCCAGCTGATCATTGCGATGCCCGACCTCATCGAGATGCTCCGGGTGGCTGAGCACCCAGAACTGTCTGTCGTACATCG
>CAYUBX010000242.1:0-5696 GCA_964443165.1 uncultured Acidimicrobiales bacterium | reverse complement strand
GTCGCCGTTGCGCGCGCAGATCGCCACCGAAGCGCCCTCCGCGAGCAGCGTCTCGGCGACCGCCCGCCCGATGCCTTTGGTCGAGCCGGTGACCAGGGCCTTCTTGCCCGTGAGTCCAAGGTCCATCGTTCCCCCTCTGATGTGGTGAGCGCCCGAATTGATCGAGCGATATGTATGTCTAGCGCTTCCCCGAAGGGCGCGTCACCACTCGCGTTGCTGACCGCGCGGTCCTACTTGGGGATCTCACGCCAGGCGAGATCCTTGTCGACGCGGGGTTCGCCGGGAAGGCCGAGCACTCGCTCACCGATGATGTTGCGCTGCACCTCGTCCGACCCACCCGCGATGCGGTAGCCCGGCGCTCCGAGCACGTGCTCGCCCCATGCGTAGGTTCCCCATTCGCCCGTGTCCGCGATGAGGCGCGGGCCGAGGATCGCCGAAACGGTGTCCGACATCGTGCGCATGCCCTCGGTCCACTTCAGCTTGCCGAGCGAACCCTCGGGCCCCGGCGTGCCGCCCCGGGCCAGATCCGCGGCCCGCCGGTTGAGGTGCGCCTCCGTCTGGAGGTGGAGGTACAGCCGCATCAGCTCGTGCCGCACGTTGGGCTCCTCGGTGACGCCGAGTGCATCTGCCGTGGCGAGGATCTGCTTCCACGAGCCGCCGGGCCGCCGCCCCCCGCCGCCTGTGCCGGCCGAGTGGTCGCGCTCGAATCCGAGCGTGGTGAGGGCGACCTTCCATCCTTCGCCGACGTCGCCGATTCGGAGCGAGTCTGGAACCCGGGCGTCGTTGAAGAACACCTCGTTGAACGACGTGCCGCCGCTCATCTGTTTGATCGGTCGGACCTCGACGCCCGGGAGGTCGAACGGCACCAGGAACGCCGTCATCCCCTTGTGCTTGGGCTGGTCGACGTCGGACCGCGAGATCAACAGGCCCCAATCGGCGAACTGCGCGCCCGAGCTCCAGACCTTCTGCCCGTTGACGATCCACTCGTCGCCGTCCTTCTCTGCGCGGCACCCCAGCGCCGCCAGGTCGGACCCTGCGCCCGGTTCGGAGAAGAGCTGGCAGCAGTAGATGTTGGTCGCGAGCAGGTCGTCGATGAAGCGTTCCTTCTGCGCGTCGGTGCCGAACGCCCGGACGGTGGGAGCCATGAGTCCGATCGTGACGCTGAACAGCTCGTGCGAGCCCGGTACTTGGTAGCCGCGCTCGAGGCGGCCGTACGCCCGCGCGTGCGCCCGGCTCAGCCCGAGCCCGCCGTACTCCTCCGGCCAGGTGATGGCGTGGTACCCGTGCTGCACCTTCATCTGGTTCCAGGAGCGCAGGGCCTCGAGGTGCGACGACTCCTCGTCGTGCGACATGTTGTGGAACACGGACACGCTGAAGTCGCCTTCACCCCACACGACGTCGCCGGCGTCTGCGCGCTGATCGATCGGTGTGCCGTTGTCGGCGAGCCACTGCGCGACCTCGGAGGTGAACTCCTCGACGGTTGGCTGTCCCATTGGCTGTGTCCTCGTTGTGGAGCTGCGCGGCCGTTGTAGCACGCCGTGTCGACGGCCACCGCTCCGCACTGCGGCGCGCGAGCGCACCGCAGGTAGCCTGTTTCGCTGATGTCCAATTCGCAGCGGCTGGGTCGCCCACCGGCGACGAGCTCGGCCGAAACCCGCGCGCGGATCCTCGATGTGGCGCGCCGAAAGTTCGCGGCCGGCGGTTACGAAGCCACGAGCAACCGCGCCTTGGCCGAAGAAGCCGGGCTCACCACCGGTGCGATCTACCACTACTTCGACAGCAAGCTCGACATCTACACCGCCGTTTACGACGACGCGCAGCGCAGGGTCTACGTCCGCTTCGACGAGGTGATTGCGGATCACCGCAGCTTCATGGCCCAGCTCGATTCGGTGCTCGAATCAGCTCACGACCTCAACCGCGAGGATCCGACGCTGGCCCAGTTCCTCGGGTCGTCTCGAGTCGACGCCGCCCGCGACCCCTCGCTCGCCGACTCACTTCGACGGGTGGAGCACGACCGGCGGCGCGGCTTCTTCACCGAGATGATCGAGCTCGGCGTACGCACCGGCGAGATCGACGAAGTCGACGCGCCGCTCGTGAACGCCCTGATCCGCACGATCGTCACGGGCCTCGTCGACGCGGTGTCCGGCGACAACGACGACCATCGCAATGCGATCGACGCGATCAAGCGGCTCTTCGAAGGCAAGCTGATCCGGCCGGCCATCGCCGACCGTTGACGTCAGTGCGTCGACAGGACGCCCGACGGCCGGTCGTACCGATGTCACTCACCGCCGCCGATCGAGCGGGGACCCACGTCCGGTTGTCGCCCGCGTGGATGTCGCACCCAGCCGTCGCCCGAAATGGAGGGTATGGCGTTCGATTCTCACGGTGAGCAGTATGTGAGCACTCCACGTGTGCATATAGGCGCATCGTGGCGCATCGATGGGGCGGCGGTTCACAGGCCACTTCGAGCCAACGCGGACACCTCGGCTCCCGAGGTGTGGGTCCTCGCCCAGCGCGGGTTGAGTTCGGTGGTCGTGCGCGGCGAACGCATCGAGTTCGAAGACCTCGTGGTCGACCTCACGGGCGGCGACTTGATCGCCCCCCAACCGGGCATCGCCACGATGGGTCTGCGTCGGCTGTCGGGCGCCGCTGGTCGCCGGCTGCGCCTTGCATCACGGTTCCCGACAGGAATGACGGTCGACGATCCCGGCGGCGAGTGCGATCTGCTCGTGGACGTCTGCTCACACCAGAGCGACCTCCGGATCGTCAACGCACTTCCGAATTGGACGCGGCGAGCGGCGGCCAAGGTGTTGTGGCTCGAGGACGTCGACCATTGGCCGGCCTACACGGAGCTGATGAGCCAGTTCGACCTGGTCGTCGTCAGCTCCGAGCAGAGCGTCCAGCCGGTCGCAGAGCTGACGGGCACCACCGTTCGGCACCTGCCGTTCGGAATCGACGCTCTGGCGTTCTGCCCGTGGCCGGATCGGCCGCAACGATTCATCGATGTGATGAACGTCGGGCGGTGCTCCGCGGTGACGCATTGTGCTCTCATGGAACGTCCGGACCTGTTCTGGCACTTCGACACCACGATGATGGCGGGGGTCCGGGATCCCCACGAACACCGCGCGCAGTACCACCGTTTTGCCCAGCGCTCGCGGTACTTCGTGGTCAACCGAGCCAAGTTCACCTGCGCCGACTCCGATGCCGGAACGGCCGAGCTGGGCCTCCGCTTCTTCGAAGGTGCTGCGGCCGGCGCGGTACTGATCGGCGATCATCCCAAGACCCCGACGTTCGACGAGCACTTCGGATGGCAGGACTCGGTGATCCACCAGACGATGGACGCGCTGCACATCGCGGATGTGATCGACGACCTCGACCTGCAGCCGCAGCGCCTCGAGGGAATCCGGCGCCGCAACGTCTCCGAGTTCCTCTCGCGTCACGACTGGTCGCATCGCTTCGACTGGATTCTCGACCACTTCGGTCTCGCTCGCCCCGAGCCGCTGGATCAGCTAGCCGGAATGGCGCGGGCGGTCGCAGGCTGACTCGGTCAGCGCTCGTCGAGCCAGCGTTGTACCGCGAGTCGGTCGACCTTGCCGATCGGGTTGCGCGGTAGCTCCTCGATGATCTCCACCCGCTCGGGCCAGGTGTAGCGGGCGACGCCCAGTTCCTCGAAGAAGCGGCGGAGCTCCGCGAGGTCGAAACTCTCGCCGACGTGCGGCATCACGCACGCGCACGCCCGCTCTCCCAGGCGCGCGTCGGGGACGCCGAGAACCACCGCACCTGCGACGCCTGGATGGTCCTCGACGAGTCGCTCGATCTCCTCGGCGTAGATGTTGAGCCCGCCGCGGATGATCATGTGCTTCGATCGGCCGACCGGGTGGATGTACCCATCGGGATCCAGGAAGCCCAGGTCGCCCGACGCGAACCACCCGTCCGGGTCGATGGTGGCCTCGGTGGCGCGCTGGTTGTCGAAATAACCACCGCAGACCATCGGCCCTCGGATGTGGATTTCGCCGGTCTCCCCGGCGGCGAGCACGCGACCCGCTTCATCGCGGATCTCGATCTCCGTATCTGGCGAGCACCGCCCCGAGGTGAAGATCTTGTCCGTGGGGTCGCCGACCCGCAGAAAAGTGGCCCATCCGGTCTCGCTCAGCCCGTACCCGGTGGCTGCCAGGGCCTGCGGCCACTGGGTGGTGAAGCGTTCGAGCAGCTCGTCGGTGACCGGCGCCCCCGACACCACCACGAGGCGGAGCGACGAGTGATCGGCACCCTCTCTGTCGTGTAGGTGGAGGAGGTCCGACACGATCGTCGGAATGCCCATGAACATCGTGACGCCGTGGTTCTCGATGAGAGTGCTCAGCTCTGCAGTCTCGCGAGCGTCGCCCACGACCAGCGCGCATCCCGCCATCACGGCCGTCATGAGCCCCACCATCAGCGCGCCGCGGTGGGTGATCGGGGCGGCGGCCAGAATGGCGTCGTCTCGGGTGATCGCCAGCCCGTCGACCAGGCCCCGCGCCTCGAGAACCTGTGTCGCGTGAATGTGGATGTAGACCTTGGGGTCGCCGGTGGTGCCCGAGGTCGTCCCGAGGAGAGCGACGGTGAGGGCGTCGGCCGGCGGTCGGTCGAGACGCGGCCCGGCGAGATCGTCGAAACCGATCCATCCCGGCGCCGCACCCACCACGATGCGGTGGGGGTCGAGGTCGAGATCCGTCGTTACCTGGTCGATGAGCGCCGGGTGATCGAAGCCGACGTCGGCAGCTGCGCTGATCACCGCCGCCGGTCGCACGAGCCCCATGACGCTCGTCAGCTCAGCGCGCCGGTACATCGGATTGAGTGGCTGGTACACCGCTTCGAGCTCCCAGCAGGCCAGGATCGCGACGACCAGCTCGATGCAGTTGGGCAGCTGGATCGAGACCCTGTCCTCCTGGCGGACTCCGAGATCGGCCAGTCCGGCCGCCACCCGCTCGACCTCGCGAAGAAGATCGGACCACGTGATCGAGTCGTGGCCGTCGGTGACCGCCGTGTCGCCGGGACGGTCGGCGGCGTGTCGCCGAAGGAACTCGCCAAAGGTCTCATCGGTCCAGTGACCGGCATCGACGTTTCGCTTGACGTCGGAGGCCGAGTATCCGGTGAGCAGACGCATCGTTCAGTGCGCGAGCAACACGCCGCTGTCGCCGAGCTCGGCGATCCGTTGCGGTGTGTACCCGAGCACGTCGGAGAGAACGGCCGCATTGTCCGCACCGCGGGAGGCGACGTGACCGGTTGTCCCGATGTCGCTCCCGGCGGCGGAGCGCGCAGGGATCGGGCTCCCGTTGGAGGAGGTCGTGAACATCCCTCGGTGCTGCGCGAACTCCGAGGCCGCCAACTCGTGAATGTCGCGAAGGGCCGCGGTGGTGAACGGTGAGCGCGACTCCAGGTTCTCGCGAAAGTCCTCGAAGCTGTCGAAGCCCGCGGCCCACTCGGTGATGATCTCGACGATCTCGGCGCGGTGGTCACGGCGGGCGTCGATCGTGGCGAAACGGCGATCGTCCGCCAACTCGGGGCGGTCCATGGCAGGAACCAGGGAGTCCCACCAGGCCAGCGGGCTACCGGCGATTCCCCACGCTTCACCGTTGGGGAGGCGGATGATCGGGCTCTCCTCGCAGGCCCCTGCATTCACGTGATCCCAGCCGCCGCTCAACTCGGTGGACACCCAC
>CAYUBX010000241.1:0-5699 GCA_964443165.1 uncultured Acidimicrobiales bacterium | reverse complement strand
GTCTGCCCCACCAACGCCTTGCAGTTCAAGACCGAGTTCGACCTACGCGCCGCGGGCGACTGGCGGCCCGAAGAGCAGACGGTCACACGAACGGTGTGCTCGTACTGCGGCGTGGGATGCAACCTCGAACTTCATGTTCAGGACAACCGCATCGTGAAGTGCACCTCGCCCATGGACCACGACGTCACCCGCGGCAACCTCTGCATCAAGGGGCGCTTCGGATGGAAATACGTCTGAGAACAGAATGAGACAGGGACATGGTCTACACCGCCGACACTGACCGACTCCGGTTTCCGGAGACATCTTCCGCGGTAGCCGGAAAACGCGTGCTCATCACGGGCGCAGGTCGTGACGGAGGCATCGGGCAGGCGTTCGCGCTCGCTGCAGACCTCAACGGTGCTGCCTGCGTCGGCGTGCAATTTCACCGCTCGCATGAGGACGGCTTCGATCTCTTCGCGAGGAAGGAGTCAACGCCTTTCCGGTGCAGGCCGATATCACGAATCTCCGGGATCTCTGGGCCACCAGATCCGTGGTCATCGAACAGATGGGCGGCCTGCCACCCAACCTCGTCATCTGCAACTCGGGTTTGACCGAATCGGGCTACACGTTCGGCCGAGCACCCCGGGCTCGTAGCAATGAGACGTCGGCGATGCGCCGCGCTCGCGTCCGCCAGCACTTCCTCGACAACCTCGACGAGTCCCGACTCGTCTCGGATACGAAGATCGACGGATTCCTCGCGACCACCCACCTGTGGGCGGGAGAGGCCCTACACCACGACGAGCATGTTCAGTTCGTGTACGTGTCATCGCGTCAGGCGACGGACCCCGGTATCGCGGTTCCGGGCTACGCCATCTCGAACTGGGCTGTGTTGCAGCTCCCGCGGGTCCTGAAGGTGAATCTGGGCCGCGATGCCGGCGCAGTCACGTGTTCGAGCGTGCTCTTCCCGTTCATTCGGACCTCGATGACCGACGTCTATACAGACAACGAGAAGGTATTCGGTCGTTGGCAGCCGCGGATGTTGGCGACGCACGAATGCGCCGAGGCCTTCATGCAACTCCTCGCACGCCCACAGGCGGAGCTCGACGACGGGATGTTCGAGTTGCGTTGCGAACTCACCGACCCCGACAACCTGTCGTTGACATGGTGCCAGCTGACCCTGGACGCCGTCTTCTCCGGCCTCGACTGGAGCTCACAGAGCCCGATCGACTGCCCCCTCTGAGATCGGGTTCAGACGTCGAGGAAGCGGCCGGCGGCGAATGCCGAACCGATGGCACCCACCAACACACCGGCGATGACAGTGAGGATCGCTGCAGTGTTGAACTGACCGGACGTCACGGTGAAGCTGCGGAAGAACGCCAGGATCTCCGAGCGACCGAACAAATCCTCCATGTGGCCGCGCAGCACACCGGCCGCGATGGCACCGACGATGCCGCCGATCAACCCATGCAGCATCCCCTCGAGGATGAACGGGAACCGGATGAAACTGTTGGTCGCGCCCACGAGCTTCATCACCTCGATCTCACGTCTTCGCGCGAACATCGCGACGCGTATCGAGTTGAAGATCAACATCACGCTCACCGCGGCGAGCACGATCGACATCAACATCACGATCCAGCGGAACGAGTTGAACCACTCTTTGATCGCGTCCACTTGGTCGCGTCCGGTCTGCACGCTGTACACGCCGGGTTTCTGACGGAACTGGGCCGCGAGTGACTCGATGAGCTCACCTTCGGCCACGCGCGGAACGACGCGGTACGACGACGGCAGCGTCTCGGGCGACACGTCGGCGACGAGGTCGGGATCGTCGGACAGCATCTCCTCGAGCAACGCGTACGCCTGCTCCTGGCTGAAGAACTCGATGCGCTCGATGTCGGGATGTGTGCGGAGCTCCTGGCCGATGGCGTCGATCTGATCGCCGGAGATCTCCGGCTGCAGGAACACCTCGAACTGGACACCGCCCTGCCAGCGTCCCAGCGCGTTGTTGCTGGCATAGCGGGCCATGAGGCCCATGCCGACCAGCATCACGCCGACGGCGACGGTGAGGATGGCCGCGACCGTGAGGGTGAGGTTGCGGCGGATGTTGATCCACGTCTCGCGGAAGAAGTACCCAAAGCGGCTGATCACGTCGGTTGGCCCCCTGGGCTACCCGTAGGCACCGTGCTGCTGGTCGCGCACGACCTGTCCGTTGGCGAGTGCCACCACCCGACGACGCATCCGGTCGACGATCGTCCGGTCGTGGGTGGCCATCACGATCGTTGTACCGGTGCGGTTGATGCGGTCCAGGAGCCGCATGATGTCCTCGGCGGTGGCGGGATCGAGGTTTCCCGTTGGCTCATCGGCGAGGAGGATGAGCGGCCGGTTGACGAACGCCCGGGCGATGCACACCCGCTGCTGCTCACCGCCGGAGAGTTCGTCGGGGAAGTTCTTGTGCTTGTTGGCCAGACCGACGAGCTCGAGGATCGCCGGCACCTGGGTGTTCATCACGTGACGCGGGCGCCCGATCACCTCGAGCGCGAAGGCCACGTTCTCATACACGGTCTTGTTGGGGAGCAGCTTGAAGTCCTGGAAGACCGAGCCGATGTTGCGGCGGAGATATGGCACCTTCCAATTGGAGAGGCGGCCAAGGTCCTTCCCCGCGACGTGGATGTCGCCGACCGTGGGCTGCTCTTCGCAGGTGAGCAGGCGCAACATCGTCGACTTGCCCGAACCGGACGCGCCGACGAGGAAGACGAACTCGCCCTTCTCGATGTTGAGGGTGACGCCGTCGACCGCGCGCGTGTCGCCCTTGTAGATCTTGGTGACGTTGTCGAGTCGGATCATCGAACCTGGTCAGGGTGGGGGGGCTTCGGTGCTCCGCCGAACCGATTCCCCAGGGTACGACAGCCTCAGCGGAATCAGGCGTCAGGCGAGCCGCTACTCGTCGGCCTGCTGCTCGGCGCGCTGCCACTGCAGGAACGCCTCCATCAGGCTGTCGAGGTTCCCGTCGAGCACGGCCTCGACATTGCCGAGTTCGAGTCCCGAGCGGAGATCCTTCACCTGCTGGTACGGGTGCAGCACGTAGGACCGGATCTGCGATCCCCACGCCACATCGCGCTGTTCGCCTGCGAGGGCGTTCAACTCGGCCTCGCGCTCCTGACGCTGCAGGTCAGCCAGCTTCGCGGCGAGCATCTGCATCGCCCGATCCTTGTTCTGGTGCTGGCTGCGCTCGTTCTGGCACGCCACGACCACGCCGGTTGGAAGGTGGGTGATCCGGACCGCCGAATCGGTGACGTTGACGTGCTGGCCGCCAGCACCGGACGACCGGTACGTGTCGATGCGCAGGTCCTTCTCGTCGATCTCGACCTCGTCGGACACCTCGTCGAAGAATGGAACGACCGACAGCGACGCGAACGCCGTGTGGCGCCGCGCGTTGGCATCGAAAGGCGAGATGCGCACGAGTCGATGAACACCACGCTCGGCCTGCAGGAAGCCGAACGCGTGGCGACCCTTCACGAGGAAGGTGGCCGAGCTGATCCCGGCCTCTCCCCCATCGGTCGCCTCTTGGAGTTCGACTGCGAATCCCTTCTGCTCGGCCCAGCGCATGTACATGCGCAGCAGCATCTCGGCCCAGTCGCAGGCGTCAGTACCACCGGCGCCTGAGTGAACCTCGCACACCGCATCATTCTCGTCGTGCTCACCCGAGAACAGAGCCAGCAACTCGATCTCGTCGAGCTCACCGACGAGGGTCTCGATCCCCGCGTCGATCTCCTCCGCCTGCGACTCGTCGTCCTCATCGCGGGCGAGTTCGTAGAGCACCTCGAGGTCGTCGAGCTCGCCGCGGACCTTCTCCCACCGTTCGATGTCGTCTTTGACGTTGGCGAGGCGTGAGGTGACCTTTCGGGCCTCCTCCTGGTCGTCCCAGAGGTCCGGCGAGGCAGCGCGGGATTCGAGCTGGGTCAGCTCGTCGCGCGCGGCGTCGATGCGGAGGTACGTCTGTGCCTCAGCGACGCGCCGATCGAGGTCGGCAAGGGTCTCCGTGTAGTCACGCATGTGATCCGTCGGGGTGTCGCAGCCAGCAGGTCAGCGGCCGTGGCAGTGCTTGAACTTCTTCCCCGAACCACAGTGGCAGGGATCGTTTCGGCCGATCTTCTCCTCGGCTGACTTCACCACCTGCTGCGGCTTCGCGGTCTGGTTGGGCTGCGGGGTGGCTGCGGGCGCTCCCGCCATCGCGGGCTGCGGCGCTGCGGTGGGCGCCGGGCTTCCGTCAGGAGCGGAGTAGCTGACGTCGGCGGTCGCCGGCGCCTGCTGGGACTCCTGGGTGACGACCTGCACGTGCATCACGTACTTCACGAAGTCCCGGTACACCGACTGGATCATCGTGGCGAACATGTCGTAACCCTCGCGCTGGTACTCCGACACCGGGTCGCGCTGACCGATCCCGCGAAGGTGGATGCCCTCTTTGAGGTAGTCCATCTCGTGGAGGTGCTCGCGCCAGCGCTGGTCGATGATGCGCAGCATCACCTGACGCTCCACCTCGCGCATCGCTTCGTGGCCGAGTTCGGCCTCGCGCTTCTCGTAGTAGCCCAGCGCGTCGTCGGTGAGCCGCTCGATGAGCTCGGTCTGGGTCATCGACTCGGCCAGCTGCGCCTCGGTGATCTCCGACGGCCAGTAGGTGTCGATCTCGGCGTGAAGGCCCTCGATGTCCCACTCGGTCTCGACGTCGGAGACGCAGAACTCGTTGACGGTCGCCTCGACCGCCTGCTCGATGTACTCGATCGACTCGTCCCGCAGGTCCGACCCGTCGAGAACCTGCTCGCGCCGGGCGTAGATCACCTTGCGCTGCTCGTTCATCACTTGGTCGTACTTGAGGACGTTCTTGCGGACCTCGGCGTTCTTCGTCTCGACCGTGTTCTGGGCCCGCTCGATGGCCTTGGTGACCATCTTGGCCTCGATCGGAACATCGTCGGGCAGGGCCTTGTCCATCACCCAGTTCATGGCGCCGGTGGCGAAGAGGCGCATGAGGTCGTCCTCGAGCGACAGGTAGAAGCGGCTCTCGCCCGGGTCGCCCTGACGGCCGGTTCGGCCGCGCAGCTGGTTGTCGATGCGGCGCGACTCGTGGCGCTCGGTGCCGAGCACGTAGAGGCCACCGAGGTCTCGGACCTTCTCGCCCTGCGCGGTGCAATCCGCTTCGTGGGCGCGGATGCGTTCGGCAAGGAACTGCTCGTGCTCGGGATCCTCGGGATCGAGGCCCTCTCGGTAGAGGTCCTGACGAGCCAGGCCCTCGGGGTTGCCACCGAGGAGGATGTCGACGCCTCGACCGGCCATGTTGGTGGCGACCGTCACCGCCCCGAGCTGCCCGGCCTGCGTGATGATCTCCGCCTCTCGCGTGTGCTCCTTCGCGTTGAGCACGTTGTGGGTGATGCCGTGGCGATCGAGAGCTTGGCTGAGCCGCTCGCTGTTCTCCACCGACACCGTGCCCACGAGGATCGGCTGGCCGGTGCGGCTCCGCTCCTCGATGTCGTCGATGACGGCGTCGACCTTGGCCTGTTCGGTCTTGTAGATGAGGTCGCCCTCATCGAGCCGTTGGATGGGCCGGTGGGTGTCGATGGGGACGACGTCGAGGCCGTAGGTGTTGCCGAACTCAGCCGCCTCGGTGGTGGCGGTACCGGTCATGCCCGCGAGCTTGTCGTAGAGGCGGAAGTAGTTCTGGAAGGTGATCG
>CAYUBX010000240.1:0-5706 GCA_964443165.1 uncultured Acidimicrobiales bacterium | reverse complement strand
ATCCAGGACATCCAGCGAATCCGCACCGTCGCAGCCTGACGTGTCGCCCCGCGCGGCTCATGCCCTGGTGTTCTTCACGTCGGGTTCGGTTCTCGTCCTGGAGATCCTCGCCGGGAGGCTGATGGCTCCCTACGTGGGTGTGTCCATCGAGACCTTCACCGGCATCATCGGAACGATCCTCGCCGGCATCGCGGTGGGAAGTGCCCTGGGCGGACGCCTGGCCGACCGGCACTCGCCAGCCCGGTTGCTGCCCGGCGCGTTGGTCGCAGGCGGAGCGCTCTCGTGGCTCTCGCTGCCCCTCGTCTCGTGGGTGGGACCCTCCGCGACGCCCGGAACAGCCGCCATCGTCATGATCTCGCTGGTGGCCTTCCTACTCCCCGCCGCGGTGCTGAGCGCCGTCACGCCGATCGTCGCCAAGATGCTTCTCACCGACGTGTCTCAGACCGGCCGGGTCGTCGGCACCCTCTCGGCAGCGGGCACGGCTGGGGCGCTGGCCGGCACGTTCCTCACCGGCTTCGTTTTCGTCACATGGTTCGGCACCCGTTCTGTGGTCGTCGCCATCGGAGGGCTTCTCGTGCTCACCGGGGTGGTTCTCGCGGTTCGTCTCGGGTCATGGCAGATGAACCAACCGACGATGCTGGTGCCCGGCCTCCTCCTCCTCGTCGGCTTGGCCGTGTTCTCCACGGACCGCTGCGAATTCGAGACTGCATACGCGTGCGGTGCCGTGGAGGTGGATCCGGAACGGTCGACCGGCCGCCTGCTGATTCTCAACAGGGAGAGCCACGCGTACTTCGACGTCGAGGACCCGCTTCACCTGGAGTTCCGCTACATCCGGCTGCTCGCGGACGTGATCGAATCGCTTCCGCCAGGCCCCCTCGACACCGTGCACGTGGGTGGCGGTGGGCTGGGTCTTCCCCGCTACCTCGCGGCGGCTCGGCCCGGGTCGACGAGCGAGGTCCTGGAGATCGACAGCGAGCTGGTGGATGTGGTTGCCGAGGTGTTGAGCGGGGGGTTCGACGACGGCGTCCGGGTCACCACCGGCGACGCCAGGCTCACGCTCGGCGACCTGCCATCCGGATCCGCGGATTTCGTCATCGGCGACGCGTTTACCGGCTTGTCGGTCCCCTGGCATCTCACGACCACCGAGTTCGTCGCAGAGGTCGCCCGCGTGCTTCGCCCCGACGGCGTCTACGCCATGAACGTGATCGACGGCGGCCCGCTCGACTTCGCCAGGGCCATGGGCGCCACGCTTCTGCAGCACTTCGACGAGGTCGCGGTGATCGCACCCCCTGTTCGCGACGGACGGACGCGCAACTGGATTGTCATCGCCTCCCGGTCGCCCGTGACCGGCCTCAACCCGGACCCAGTCGATGGCGAGCTGCTGGACGATGCGGCGGCCTGGACTCGGGACGCGACGCCGTTGACGGACGACTTCGCACCAGCGGACCAACTCGCCCGCCGCTGAGTTCTCTGTCGGCGGCCTCCCCGCCTACCCCAAGGCGGCGTACGTCGCTGCGACGATGTTGGCGCCGCGCTCGTCCCCAATGAGGTCGTCCGCCATGTTGTTCATCACGTACGCGATGGAGCAGCGCTTCTCGAGGTCGATCACCGCGACCGAGCCGCCCCATCCGCCCCAGAAGTAGGCGTCGTCGGTCGGGGTCCTCGGTTCGAGCGGATGGTTGAGCCCGAACCCCATCCCGTACCGGGCCGGCAATCCGAGCACGAGGTCGTCGCCGAGGAACTGTTCCTGGAGCGGGACCCTCGTCGCCTGCTCGGACATCAGGCGCACTCCGTCGAGTACCCCTCCGCAGGCGACCGCGGCATGGATTCGGGTGACGGATCGGGCGTTCCCGAACCCGCCGGCCGCCGGTAGCTCGGCCTCCCGCCACTCCCGCGTCCGAGGCTCGAGCCCGGTCAGGGGAGTACCCCGAAGAGTCCGGCTGGCGATCGTCCCCTCGTCCGGGGTCGCCTCCAGACCCAAACGGGGTGGATCGAGCTCGGCGATCCGCGCGTCCTCACTGGCCGGCAGCCCGATGTGGAAGTCCGCGCCGAGTGGGGCGGCGACCTCCTCGGCGAAGAACTGCCCGAGCGTGCGTCCATCGATCCGACGCACGAGTTCGTTCTGGAGAAAGCCTTGGGTGAGGGCGTGGTACCCGGCCGCGGAGCCCGGCGCCCACCACGGCGCCGTGTCGGCCAGGCGAGCGGCGATGGCGTCGTGGTCGTACAGCTCCGGCGCCTCCACAGGCGGATCGAACCCCGACAGGCCTGCCTGGTGGCTCATGACGTGCCCGACCAGGACTCCGTCCTTGCCGTGAGCGGCGAACGCGGGCCAGTACCCGGCGACTGGCGCATCGAACCGAAGTTGCCCTCGGTCGGCGAGCATCAGCATGCAGATCGACGCCATCGTCTTGGTCGTCGAGTACACGTTGACGATCGTGTCCCGGTCCCACGGGTCGCCCACGTCGTTGCGTGTGCCGGCCCAGATGTCGAGGACCGCCTCACCGTCCACCACGACGGCCGCACACGCACCGATCTCCATGCCGGCGCGGAAGTTGGCAGCGAATGCATCTCGGACGATCTCGAACTCCGGGTGACAGGAGCCGTGAATCTCCGGGTCGTCGGTCACCGACCGGACCAGACCGGCCTCTCGCCCTTGGCGGCCGCGGTCCGGAAGGCCTGCGCGTCCTCGGTGGCACCGGCCACCTTTCGCATCGTCTCTCCGAATCGGATGGCCTCGACGAACCCCATCTCCTGACCGCGCTTCGCGATCTCCTTCGTGGCCCTGATCGCGAGCGGAGCCGAGTTGGTGATCAAGCGATCCGCCAGGGTGAGCGCCTCGTCCATCAGGTCGTCGTGGGGAACGACCTTCATGACCAGCCCCATCTCCTTGGCCCGCTCGGCAGACACCCGATCACCGAGGAGCAGGAGCTCCATGGCGTTCTGCCAGCCCACCATCTTCGGCATCCGGACCGACCCCTGAACCGTCGGAACGCCGAGCTGCACCTCCGGGAACCCGAACTCGGCGCGATCCGACGAGATCACGAAGTCACACGCCGCCACCATGGTCAGGCCGAAACCAATGGCGTACCCGTTGACGGCTGCGATCACCGGCTTCCAGATCTCCTTGCCGGATTCGAGCGAGGTGAAGCTCGGGACCTCCCAGAAGCTGTGCTCGTCGTTGCCCACCGCGCTGCCCGGATCCTTGAGATCAGCGCCGGCGCAGAAGGCCTTGCCGTTGCCAGTGACGATGGCGACCCACGCCTCGTCGTCGGTGCGAAGCGTCTCCCACGCCGCGTTGAGGTCGCGGCGCAGCTGGCCGTTGACCGCGTTCATGGCTTCTGGTCGGTTGTAGCGAATGATCGCCACCCGGCCCTGGCGCTCGTAGGTGACCGTGTCTCCCATGGGTTGCTCCCCTCGGTTTCCGACACGTTCTAGCGCAGACCCTCCAGCACCCGGCTCGGTGTCAGAGGGAACGAGTCGAACCACACCCCTGTCGCATCGTGGAGCGCCGCCACCACGGCGGGCGCGTAGGGGATCATCGGCATCTCCGCCATGCCGCGCGCCCCCCAGGGCCCGAGGGGATCGGCCAGTTCCATCACCACGGGCTCCACCCGTTCGGGCATGTCCAGAATGCCGGGGATGAGGTAGCCACTGAAGCGCGGATTGACGACGAACCCGTCGCGCACCACAAGGTCCTCGGACAGCGCGTACCCGTGCGCTTGCGCGACCGCGCCGAGAACCTGACCCTCCACCAGGCCGAGGTTGACAGCGCGCCCAACGTCGTGGGCGCTGACGACCCTGTCGACGCGGACGTGCCCGGTCTCGACGTCCACCGTGAGCTCGACCGCCTGCGCCACGTAGCCGTACGTGAAGTTGGGTTGCCCCACCCCCGTTTCAGGGTCGAGCGGCTCGGTGGGCGGCGGAACGAAACGGAACTGCCCGATCGCCGGCCGCTCGCCCTCGCGCCAGGCCTTCTCGGCCTCCTGGGCTGCGCCGATGATCGAGTTGCCGGCCATCCAGGTGAGGCGTGACGCGCTCGCCGAGCCGCTGTCGCCGGACGTCGCAGTGTCGCTCCATTCGCCACGGACTCGATCGAGCGGCACGCCGGTGGCTTCCGCTGCCATCTGCAAGAACGCCTGGTGGGCCCCCTGCCCAACTTCGGCCCCGCCGTGGTAGAGCACGGCGCCGGTCGGCAGGTCGTCGTCGTCGGATCCTTCGAGTTCGATGGTCGCCTCACACCGCTCCGGGAACCCGAAGCTGAAGCCGACGTTCTTGTACGCACAGGCGAAGCCTCGACCGCGCCGCAGCGCCTCACGGGCGGCGGGCAGCGTCGCGATGGGAGCGAACGGTTCGACCGCCTGCATCTCCTCGTCGAACGCAGCCGCTTCGGCACAGCCGTCGACCACCTCGGCGATCGTCACACCATCGGGCATGGGGACCTGGGTGATCCCGATCGAGCCGTCACGAAGAACGTTGCGTCGCCGGATTTCCACCGGATCGATCCCCAGAGCGTCGGCGAGCTTGTTCATCTGGCTCTCTGCGACGAAGGCTCCCTGGGGCGCACCGAACCCTCGGAACGCGCCTCCGGGGACCGTGTTGGTGTAGACCGCGACGGAGTCGAGGCGGGCATTGGGAATCTCGTACGGGCCGCACACCGAGAGGTGTGCGTTCCCGAGGACCTTGTTGGTCGTGTAGTTGTACGCGCCGCTGTCGAGGACAACGTCGGCCTCGGCAACGGTGATCCGTCCGTCCGCATCGGCGCCCCACCGCGCTGTCACCCGGCCTCGATGCCGCTTGTGGTGGCCAATGATCGATTCCTCGCGGCTCCACATCGTGCGGATGGGTCGCGTGTCACCGAGGTCGGCCATCCGCTGGGCTGCCAGCGCCATGACGATCTGCAGCGTCATGTCCTCGCGGCCGCCGAACGCTCCGCCGATCGCCGGGTAGATGATCCTGACTCGGTCGGGCGGCAGGTCCAACGCGTGCGCCACCTGCTCTTGGTCCTCCACGGTCCACTGACCTGCGACCTGAACGGTGAGCCGTCCGTCGTCGTCGACCAAGCTCACCGCTGCCTCGGGCTGGAGGTACGCGTGCTCCTGATACGGGAGTTCGTAGGTCCCCTCCACCACGACGGCGGCCGCCTCCCAGCCAGCAGCGACATCGCCCTTGCGGACCTTCAGTTGGTGGTAGTCATTTCGCCCCACCTCGGTGTGGACGAATGCGGCGTCGGGCGCGAGAGCGGCATCGATGTCACCGATCACGGGGAGCTGCTCCCAGGTCACGTCGAGCAACTCGGCGCCTCGCTGCGCACTATGGGGGGTGTCGGCCACCACAACCGCGATGGTGTCCGCCTCCCACCGGGACACGTCCGACGGAACGGCGGACCGCCCGGTCGCCCCGAGGCCGACGATCACCGGCTGGTCGAACATCGTGAGCCCGTACTCGTTGACCGGAACGTCTGCCGCAGTGAGAACCAGTTTCACGCCAGGCACGGCCTCTGCCGCGGCGGAGTCGAACGCCACCATTCGGGCGTGTGGTTGTCCGCTGAACACCACCTTGGCGTGGAGCTCCGCCTCGTGCCGGATGTCGCCGGGATACAAAGCCCGGCCGGTGACTTTGGCGGCGGCGTCCACTCGCTCGTGGTTCGATCCGAGGCTCACGACGCCCCCGGGGCCGCTGACCGGATCGCCTCGACGATCGCTTCAT
>CAYUBX010000239.1:0-5714 GCA_964443165.1 uncultured Acidimicrobiales bacterium | reverse complement strand
AACCAGGAGCGTCGAGCGCGGTGTCGACGATGGCGTCGAGCTGCGGTCCCGAGACCTCGTAGTCGTCGCGCAGGCTCGCATGGCTCGCAGCCATCAGCTCACCCAGGCGGCCGGAGTCGCCGGCGGCCATGGCGTCCGCCGCGGCGAGGGTGCGCTGATTCTCCGTCACGACGTGGCGGGCCCGTCGTCGAAGACGATCGTCCGCGAGCGCAGCGACCTGGGTCGTTGAGGCATCGCGGAGGGCGTCGACGCCGATCGCGCGGGCGGCGCCCTCACAGTCGGCTCGGCGGGCCGCGTACTCGCTCTCGACGAGCTCGCGGCGCGTTGCGGTGTCCATCACCACCACGACACAGTCGGTCGGAACTGGATGGTGCGCGGCCTCGAACGTGCGGCAGTCGATGAGCGAGGCATGTCCAGCGCGCGCAGTGGCGGAGATGAGCTGGTCCATGATCCCCGAGGGCAGACCGACGACTTCGTTCTCGACTCGCTGGCCGAGCTGCGCTCGCCGTTCGCGGCTCCACCCGCTGTCCACGTGGGCCAGTCGCAGTACGGCACCGATACAAGCGACCTCGAGCGCGGCGGATGACGACAGCGAAGCGCCGAGCGGGATGTCGCTCGCGATGGATCCTCGCCACGGCCCGACCCGGACGCCTTCTGCCGCGAGCAGCGCGTGGACACCGCGGAGGTGGATCGACCAGTCGGCCGGCCCGTCGAGGGGGTTCATCGGGTCGAACTCGACGGTGCCGAAGCCCTCCGAGCTGAGCCGCACCACGGACTCCTCTGGTGCGGACGCCGCCGCGATCACCGTCGAGAACGGCAGAGCCATCGGGAAGACGAACCCGTCGTTGTAGTCCGTGTGCTCTCCGATGAGGTTCACGCGACCGGGCGCAGACGACACGATGCTCGGCTGGCCCGCGAACGCGGCGATCGCCCGATGCCGCGCCCCGATCACGGAAGCTCGCGCTCCCGCCAGGTGCTGATCGTCGGTATGACATGCTCACCGAGCAACTCGATGCTTCGCACGATCAGATCGGTATCGCCGGGGATGTGCCGAACCATGACGTGGTTGAAGCCCATCTGGTCATAGCCGGCGAGCCGTTCGAGGATCGTGTCGGGGCTGCCGACCATCAGGCGTTCCATCGTCACTCCCCGGTAGCCCACCTCGAGGATCGGCCCGACGACGTCGAGCGCCTCCTGGTCGGTTTCGGTGACGAGGATGTCCCGCCGCAACACCGGGAACGGGATCTTGGAGTGCTCCCCGCACTCTTCGCTGTAGAGGTCGAGCTGTTGAGCGAGCTCGTTGTCTGTGGAGTTCTGCGCCGTGAGCCAGCCGTCCCCGAGACGCGCGCCTCGACGGAGCACCGCGTCGGCTGCGCCGCCCACGAACAGGTGCGGCATCGTTGACGGAAGGGGGGCGATCGAGGCGTCGACGAGTTCCCACCCGGGTCCCGACGCTGTCACCGTCTCGCCGGCGAGGAGAGCGGCCACGACCTCCATGACCTGGCTCGTGCGGGCGCCACGCTCGCTCATCGGTACCCCGGTTTTTTCGAAGGTGTGGCCGCTGCCACCGACCGAGAACACCCACATCTGTGGAACATCTGTGAACGCGGCGAGCGTGCCGATCTGCTCCGCCAGCACCAGCGGGTTGTAGAAGGGAGCGAGCACGACCGCGCCGATCAACATGTCGCCGGTCATGGCGCTGAGGCGGGAGATGGTGGGAACCGGCTGAAAGCAGTTGGCGTATCCGGCCGTGAGGGCGTGGTTGTCCCCGGCGAGCAGCCCCCACAGCCCGGCTTCCGCTCCAGTTCGAGCGATGGCCTCTAGCTGCCGCGCCTGCTGATCTGCCCCGCGCGGCCCCAGCGGCCGCTCGGTGAAGGCGCCGGGCGGGAGCTGAGACTGGATGCCCGAGTAGATCGCATCGGTCTGCTCGGAGCCCGGGAAGAGGAATCGGACGGAGGTGCCGAGTTTCATGGGATCCCGTTCCTTCGATCCGGTGCCTCCGGATCGGCGCCTCAGTCTGGCACCCCCGTGCGGCGCGCCTGGCCGGCACCGCATGTGCGAGCATGCACCCGTGGAGGGAGCCAGCGATCGGGGAGTGACGGCTCGTGGCTGACGTCGTTCTTGCGGTGGCTGCAAGTCACGCCCCGGGCCTGGCGGGGCTCTATCCGACAGCCCCCGAGGACACCAAGGCCGAGGTCGACAAGATGTACGGCGCGATCGCTGCCGAGATCGCAGCCGCGGACCTCGATGTCCTGATCCTGTTCGGCAACGACCACCTGGCGAACTCGCGGGTCCTCGAATACCCCGACTTTCTCGTCGGGATGGCGGCCGAACACCACGGGCCCTACGAGTGGTACAGGGACTGGCTCAACTGTCGCGACTACACGTTGCAGGGTCGGCCCGACGTCGCCGAGGTGATGATCTCGGGCATGGCGCGACGCGGCATCAAGTTCTTCGGTCGCCGGAAGAACCTCATCTACGACGACAACCTCTCCATCCCGACGGCGCTGTGCGACCTCGACATCAACGCGGTGCCCGTCGTCCCGGTGCTGATGAACTGCAACGTTCCGCCGGTTCCCGATCAGCGGCAGTGCTACGCCGTCGGCCAAGCGCTGGGCGACATCATCCGCGACGAGCTGCCAGAGGGGATGCGCGTGGGCCTTTTCGGGTCGGGCGGTCTGTCGCACGAACCGGGCGGTAAGCGCTACTTCTTCATCGACGAGGAGTTCGACAACTGGTGGCTGGACATGCTCGAGGCCGACGACCACGAGCGACTCCTCGCCGAAGCAACCCCGGCCCGGATGGAGGAGTCCGGCGCAGGTGGGACCGCCGAGTTGTACGCGTGGTTCGTCGTGCTCGGCGCCATCGGGCCTCGGCCGTGCAGCAGACTCGGCTACACCGCATACGACAACTTCAAGTGCGGCGTCGGTGCCGTGCGCTGGCAGATGGGGAGCTGATGTCGGTCGCCGGCTTCGACGCCACGCTCGTGACGCACGACCTCGTGCAGGACCTCAAGTGGGATGTCGATCTCCGGTCCCGGTTCGCAGCCGATCGGGCGTCGGTGCTCGACGGCTACCGCTTCCGTCCGGGCGAGCGTGAGGCGATCGAGGACGGCGACTTCAGGACGCTCTACGACATGGGTCTGCACCCGTACTTGGGGAGCCAACTCGCACGTCTGATGTACGGCAACGCGGCCGGGCCCGAGGCAACCAAGGCGGTCAACCGGCTCGTCGCATCTCTGACGGGCGACGAGCGTCCTGACGACCGCACGACGACCTGACCCGATGAACACCCACACACTGCCGGCGAACGACGCGACGGTTCGCGTCGGTGTGATCGATGCGGCACATCCGCCTGTGCTGACGATTGCCGACGGCGACGACGTGGTGATGCAGACGTGGAGTCACTGGGCGGGCCAGGTCATCCCAGACATGACGCTGGAGCAGGTCCTCTCGTTGCGAGAGGGCTCGCCGCTCGGACCGCACTCGATCACCGGCCCGATCGAAATCGAGGGCGCGCGAGCGGGTGACGTTCTGCGGGTCGACGTGCTCGAACTGGTCGTCGGGGAGTGGGGATTCAACCTGGCGCTGCCCAGTCCGCTGGGACGGGGCGTGCTCGCTGACCAGTACCCCGATGGCGCCCTCCGCCACCTGTGGCTCGACCGTTCGAACCTGACGACCGAGCTGTTGCCCGGAGTCGACCTCGGCCTCCATCCCTTCCTCGGGATCATGGGCGTGGCCCCGCCCGACGATGGCCCTCACTCCTCCGTGCCCCCTGGGCCCTTCGGAGGAAACATGGACCTGCGCGATCTGGTCGTGGGGTCGTCTCTGTTTCTGCCGGTGTTCCGCACTGGTGCCGGCTTCTACGCAGGCGATGGTCACGCGGCGCAAGGCGACGGCGAGGTGAACCAGACCGCAATCGAGACGTCGATGGAGCGAGCTCGTCTGCGGTTCACCCTGATCCGTGAGCAGGACGTGTCGGATGTCCTTCGACTTCCGTGGGTGCAGACCGACACCCATCTCGTCACGCTGGGATTCGGCGAGGATCTCGACCTGGCTGTCCGGCAGGCGGTCGAGTCGCTCGTGCGGCAGCTGACGCATCGCTTCTCGGTTGGGCCCGATGACGCCTATGCCCTCGCATCCCTGGCGGCGGACGTCGAAGTCACGCAGGCGGTCAACCGCGTCAAGGGAGCCCACGCCCGCCTCGGATGGGAGGCCATCGGGTTGGACGCGCAGCCCAGCTGATCAGGCCAGTTGTGCCGCCAACCAGGTTCCCGCCAGGCGCACGGCGGCCCGGCTGGGCGCGGCGGCGTGCGGCCACCCGAAGAAGCCGTGTGTCGCTCCCAAATGTCGAACGGCGCTCGCATCGACGCCGGCCGCCGCCAGAGCGTGGGCGTATGCCTCACCCTCGTCGCGAAGCACGTCGTACTCGGCGGTGATCACCAGCGCCGGCGGGAGGTCGCGGAGATCGTCGGCGCTCAGAGGTGAGAGGCGCCAGTCGCCGGAGTCGACCCCCGCGGCGTACTTCTCGTAGAACCACCGCATCTCGGCTCCCGTCATGAATGGCCCATCGACGAACTCTCGGTGAGACGGCAGCGCCATCGACGCGTCCAGCGCCGGGTAGATGAGCAGTTGCCCGCGGAGCGCCGGTCCCGGCCCACCCCGGAGTGCGAGGGCGACTGCCGCGGAGAGGTTTCCGCCAGCGGAGTCGCCAGCGACCGCGATGCGCGATGTGTCGATGTCGGACTGGCCGCCGCCGAGCAGATCACGGGCGCTCGCCAGCGCGTCCTCGAACGCGGCCGGGAACGGTGCTTCGGGGGCCAGCCGATACTCGACGCTGAACACCGTCGCTCCGCAGAGCGCGGCGAGATGTCGGCAGGGGCCGTCATGGCTGTCCCGGCTTCCGACCACCCAGCCGCCTCCGTGGAAGAACAGCAGCGCCGACCCGTCGGCTCCGCTGGGCTCGTAGCGGCGGGTCGCGAGGCCGCCCAGCTCCACCTCGGTGATGGCAGCCATCTCAGGCCCCTTGGGTCGGGCAGCAGAGGCAGAGGCGTGAGCGGCACGCGCCTCGGTCGGCGACTTCTGATCGAGGTGGAGGGGCGGGGCGCCGTCGGTGAGCGCCTGGACGTCGGGGTGAAGCGGCATGGCGGTAGTTCAGCACCCCTTCGGCGCGGGCGCCGGAACCTCCGCCTACCATCGCCGGCACCGAGCACCGCAGGAGGGGAACCGGTGAGCGACGAGATCCTGTACGAGGTCGACGGCCACGTGGCCACCATCACGACCAACCGGCCAGAGCGCTACAACTCGCTCAACTACGAGGCCTACCGCCTGCTGACGCAGTACATGGCCGACGCGGATGCTGATCCGGAGGTCCGGGCGATCATCTGGACCGGTAACGGGCGCGGCTTCTGTACCGGGGACGATGTCAAAGAGCTGCTCGGCGAGGGGGCGGAGGAGTTGTCCCGTCGGATCGCGGCAGGCGAGCTCGAACTCCCGAGTGGCCCGATGCTGCGCAGCGAGACGCCCATCATCGCGGCGGTCAACGGCGCCGCGGTCGGCTACGGCATGGAGCTCGCGCTGCTCGCCGACATCCGGGTCGCCTCCACGAGCGCTCGATTCAGCGAGATGTTCGTCAAGCGAGCCATCGTCGCCGGGCATGACAGCTTCGAACTGTTGCCGCGGATGGTCGGACCGGCCGCGGCCGCCGAGATGCTG
>CAYUBX010000238.1:0-5715 GCA_964443165.1 uncultured Acidimicrobiales bacterium | reverse complement strand
CGTTCGCGATCGGTCCCGCCGGCACCGGCAAGACGTGGCTCGCCGTGGCCATGGCCGTGGAGGCGTTGACCGCGAAGCAGGTGCGGCGCATCGTCCTCACCCGTCCCGCTGTCGAAGCAGGCGAGCGGCTCGGCTTCCTGCCAGGCGACCTGATGGCCAAGGTGGACCCCTACCTTCGGCCGCTCTACGACGCCCTGTACGACATGTTCGATGCAGAGGCCGCCGAGAAGCTCTTCGAGCGTGGATCCATCGAGGTGGCGCCGCTCGCCTTCATGCGGGGCCGCACGCTCAACGACAGCTTCATCATCCTGGACGAGGCGCAGAACACCACTCCTGAGCAGATGAAGATGTTCCTCACCCGCATCGGCTTCGGCTCCAAGGTCGTCGTGACGGGCGACGTCACCCAGATCGACGTGCCGGGCGGCAAGAGTGGTCTGCGCGATGTCGAGGGGACGCTCGAAGCCGTCGAAGGTGTGGAGTTCGCACGTCTGGGCGGGCGCGACATCGTGCGCCATCGGATCGTGCAGGACATCGTGAAGGCGTACGACGCACGCGACGCGGGGAGACGATCGTCACCGTGACCGCGCCTGGTCCGCCCGACCGCCGCGTCACGCCGCGTCGAGCCGGTGAGCCCGTAGCCGACGAGCGAGCCGTGGACGTCTTCGTGGCCGACGAGCAGGTCGACGTCGAGATCGACCTCGGCAGGTACCGCTCGCTGTGTCGGCAGGTGCTCGAGGCCGAGGGAGTACGGGGCGAGGTGGAGATGGCGCTCGTGTTCATCGACGAGCCCGCCATGACCGAGCTCAACGTCACTCACATGGGCGGCGACGGTCCGACGGATGTGTTGGCCTTCCCGATCGACGATCACCATGTCCGCTCTGGCCGGTCGCCGGACCACGCGAGCCGGCGTCCTCCGGGCCGTGAGCCGGTTCCGGATCCGGGTCCGCTCCTTCTCGGCGATGTCGCTGTGTGCCCGTCGGTGGCGGCCCGCAACGCAACCACCAACGCCGACTCGTACCCGGGTCACACCGGGCAGACGCTCGACGAGCTCGACCTCCTCGTCGTGCACGGGATCTTGCACATCCTCGGCATGGACCATGCGGAGGACGACGAGCGCACCGCGATGCAGGCCGCCGAACGGATGCACCTGTCTCGTTTTCGGGGTGATCGATGATCTGGGTCCTCTGGGCTGTCGTCTTCGTGATCGCCCTCACCCTTCTGTTCTTCCTGCGGATGATCGAGACCACCTACATCCGGTTGGGACGGGCGCGCGCCGCGAGCCTCGACGAGGCCGACGACGTCGACGACCGGTTGGTGCGTATCACCCAGAACCGAGAGTCGTCTCTCGGCCCAGCCACGATCGTCCGCGTGGCCTGCCAGGTCCTCGTGGTCGCGTCGGTCGCGATCGTCGCCGCCAACAGATGGGGTGCGCTCGGAGTCGTTCTCGCAGCCGGCGGCGCGGGAGTGTTGCTGTTCACCGTCGGCGAAGCCATCCCTCGTCGATGGGCGCTGGAGACCAACGACCGAATGGCCCGTGCGCTCGCCGGGCCCCTGTCTCTCCTCGCCAGAGTGGCCCCGCTGCGGTGGTTGGGTGGGCCGGCGCACGCACTGGCCCGGCTTGTCGGCCCCACCGAGGCAGAGCCGCAGAGCAGCGAGGTGGCAGGCGATGAGCTCGTCGCGCTCGCCGAGGCGGCGGCCGAGGCGAGCCTTCTTCCCGACGACGAAGCCCACCTGATCGGCTCGATCATCGAGCTCGGGAACACGATCGTTCGCGAGGTCATGGTTCCGCGACCCGACATGATCACGCTGCGGGCCACGTTCACGCTCGAAGACGGACTCCGCGCGGTGGTCGACAGCGGCTACACCCGCTTCCCGGTTGTCGGGGACAACGTCGACGACGTTCTCGGGATCGTGCTCGCCAAGGACCTCGTCGCCGCCCAACTGGCCGGAGCGGAGCCGGACACCACCGCCGCAGGAGCCGGGCTGGTGCGCAACGCCACGTTCGTCCCCGAGACCAAGCGGGTCGTCGAACTCATGCGCGAGATGCAGGCCCTGAAGAGCCACATGGCCGTGGTTGTCGACGAGTACGGGGGAACCGCGGGGCTGGTCAGCCTCGAGGACATCATCGAGGAACTCATCGGGGAGATCGTCGACGAGTTCGACGACGATGTCTCGCTCGTCGAGGAGTTGGGCGATGGCCGGCTCCTGCTCGCCGGTCGGCTGCCGGTCGACGACCTCGAGGTGTTGCTGGAGATCGACGTGCCGGAGGGCGACTGGGACACCGTGGGTGGTCTCGTCTTCGATCTTCTGGGACACGTGCCCACACCAGGCGAGTCGGTCGACTACGAGGGCTGGTGCTTCTCGGCGAGGGAGATCGACGGGCGCAGGATCAGCCTCGTCGGGGTGGAGCGCGTGTGAAGTCGGGTTTCGTCACGCTCGTCGGCCGCCCCAACGCCGGCAAGTCGACGCTTCTCAACCAGATTCTCGGTGAGAAGGTGAGCATCGTCTCCGACAAGCCGCAGACGACTCGGCTGCGGGTGATGGGCGTGCTGCATCGACCGGATGCCCAGATCGTGTTCGTCGACACGCCCGGGATCCACAAGCCGGTCACCCAGTTGGGGGAGCGGCTCAACGACACGGCGGCGGCGGCTCTCCAGGACGTCGACATCGTCTGTCTCGTCATCGACGCGACGGCGCCGATCGGCACGGGCGACCGCTACGTCGCCCAGTCGCTCCCTGCTGGTTCGGTGGTGATCGTGACGAAGTGCGACCGGGCCAACGGCGACCAGATCATCGAGCAGCTCGCGGTGGCGGGGGAGTTCGACGCGGACGCCTACTTCCCGGTGTCCGGCGTGACCGGTGACGGGGTCGACGAGTTCGTCGAGTACCTCGTCGGGCGGCTCCCCGACGGGCCCGCGTACTTCCCCGACGACATGATCACCGACCTACCCGAACCGTGGATGGTCGCCGAGCTCGTGCGCGAGCAGCTGCTCCGGCGTTTTCGCGAGGAGCTGCCCTACTCGATCGCCACACGGGTCACGGAGTGGGACTGGCCACGCATTCGCTGCGAGATTCTCGTCGAACGGGACTCGCAGAAGGGCATGGTGATCGGGAAGAAGGGGGCCGTCCTCAAAGAGGTCGGGTCCGCCGTGCGCAAGCAGCTCGCCGACCACGGTGAGGGGGTCTTTCTCGAACTCCAGGTGAAGGTGGAGAAGGACTGGCAACGGCGGAGCGAGGCCCTGGACCGGCTCTTGGACGTGCACGAGCCCGACTAGTCGGTCAGTCTCGGAGAGACTCGAGGAAGGTCACCGCCTCCTCGAGGTGCCGGGTGCGCCGCATCGGCGGGAGCGCATTGACCAGCTGCCACCGGTAGTTGGCCGTCCCGAGGCGTGGGTCGAGCACCGCGACCACCCCGTGGTCGTCGGCGGTGCGGATGAGGCGTCCGGCGCCCTGGGCGAGAAGCATCGCGGTCCTGGGGAGGTCGACGGTTGCGAACGCGTCCCGCCCCGCGAGATCCCGCCGGGCCTGCAGGAGCGGCTCGTCGGGGCGAGGGAATGGCAGCCGATCGATGGTGACGAGGCTCAGGGTGGCGCCAGGAATGTCCACGCCCTGCCAGAAACCGAGGGTGGCCAGCAGCACCGACTCGTCGTCATCGGTGAACTGCTCGATGAGCTTGGGTTTGGGGAGATCTCGCTGGGTCAGAAGCGGAAAGTCGATCTGCTCGACCAGGAGCTCCGCTGTCTCCTCGAGCGCTCGCCAGCTGGTGAACAGTGAGAGGGTGCGCCCTCCGGCCGCTTCGATCAGCGTGGACAGCTCGTCGACGACCGCTTCCCGGTACTCGGCAGACCGCGGGTCGGGCATGTGGAGCGCGCAGTACAGCAACGCTTGCTCGTCGTAGTCGAACGGGCTGCCCACGTCGATGTGTACGAAGGAGCCGTCGGGGAGGCCGAGGCGGCTCGGCAGGTCGGCCGGGAGTGTGGCGCTCGTCATCACGGCCGAGCGCTCGCCCCACAGGTTCTCGTCGAGGAACTCACCGACGTCGATCGGTGCGGAGCGCAGCACCGGGGCCCTGTCGCTGCCCTCCACCCAGACCACGTGCGTTGAGGGATGGCTGCGGACCAGGTCGATCTCGGTGAGGAGGGTGCCCGCGGCTCCGATGAGGCGCATCGTGGCCTGGCGCTCGTCACCTTCGCCGTCGTCGGTGCGCCGCAGCGCCGCGCCGAGCGCCTCCACCCGGGAACGCGCCAAGCCCAACACCTCGTCGAGGTCGCCCTCGATCGAACGGATCCGCTGGCCCCGTAGCGGCGTCAGGACCTCGACGAGCTGCGTGCCCGCATCGGCGACCGCGGTCGCCTCGTCGTCGACGGGCAGGTGGCGCCTGGCGTTGCGGGCCAAGGTGCCGAACCGTCCCGGGCCGAGGTCGATGCCAGCCACCGAGGACACCACGTCCTCGAGTTGATGGGCCTCGTCGATCACCACGATCTCGTGGTGCGGCAGGATCCCACCCTGGGTCATCAGGTCGAGCCCGTAGAGGTGCAGGTTGACCACCACCACGCTCGATGCCTCTGCGGCGGCCCTGGCGTCTTCGGCGAAGCACTCGTCGCCCGAGGGACACCGCGCTGCGCCGGGGCACTCGTCGCTGGTGACGGACACCGACGACCACACCCGCCCGTCCGGTTCGAACGAGAGCTCGGCGCGATCGCCCGATGGTGTGGTCTCTGACCACTCGAGGATGTCCGTGATCTGGCGACCCAGCCGACTCGTGGCCTCGCCTCCGGCGAGCTCCATCTGCTCGCCGTCGCGCTCCATCTCGACGAGCCGCTGGCGGCAGAGGTAGTTGCTCCTGCCCTTCAGGACCGAGTGAACGAACGGCTCGTCCAGGTGCTTCTCGAGGAACGGCAGGTCCTTGGTGGCGAGCTGGTCCTGGAGCGCCTTGGTGGCGGTGGCCACGACGACACGGGTTCCCGAGAGAATCGCGGGGACGAGATAGGCGAGCGACTTTCCCGTTCCCGTCCCGGCCTGGGCTGCGAGCGGTTGCTGGGTCGCGATCGAGCGGGCCACCGCGGCGGCCATGTCGCGCTGGCCAGGCCGCGGCTCGCCCCCGCTCGGAAGCTCGGCGACGACGCGATCGAGGACCGCGAGCACCTCGTCCTCTGACGCTGTCGCTTGCTCCTCTGACGCTCGCTCCTCTGACACGGGGAGCGACGCTAGCGGCGGGGTGTGCCATTGGATGTGAAGGCCGTGGCGTTGGCTCTAGCCTGCGTGATGTGACCGGCCCGAACCTCGACCTGAAGCAGTTGCCGCGCCACGTGGCCTGCGTCATGGACGGCAACGGACGGTGGGCCGAGGCGCGCGGTCTGAAGCGCACCGATGGTCACGCGGCCGGCGAAGAGGCTCTCTGGGACACGGTGGTGGGTGCCGTCGACATCGGCCTCGAGTGGCTCACGGTGTACGCCTTCTCGACGGAGAACTGGAAGCGGCCCGCCGATGAGGTGCGCTTCCTCATGCAGTTCAACGAATCGCTGCTCGTTCGGCGATCTCACGAGCTCGACGAGATGAACGTTCGCATCCGCTTCGCCGGCCGCCGCAACTGGCGAGTGCCCAAGCGGCTCATCAAGCGGATGGACGAATCGATCGCGCTGACGGCCAACAACACGGGGCTCACGTTCACCATCGCGTTCAAGTTGGTTGATTGGAAGAATGTGTGTTGGTTGT
>CAYUBX010000237.1:0-5730 GCA_964443165.1 uncultured Acidimicrobiales bacterium | reverse complement strand
AAACGGTCGCCGGACGCGAAGCCTGCGCTCGAAATGGTTCCCTTCACGCGCTCGATCGCGGCTCGACCCATAGCGGCGACGGTATTGCCTACGGTGTGTGGCGGGGGCGCACATGTCTGATTCGAAATGGACCGACGACGAGGTCGCAGCGGCCGTGACGGAGACGATCCTCGACTACGCCGAGTTCGTCGACACCTGTGAGGCCGACCGCTGGGCCGACCTTTTCTGCGCGGACGGTGTCTTCGACGAGGGGTCGGTGATCGAGGGCCGGGAGAAACTGCGGGTCCACGTCCGCAAGCTGCTGCGCCTCTTCGACGCGACGGCGCACCACATCACCAACGTGCGCGTGACCCGCACGGGTCCCGAGACCGCCGACGCTCGGTGCTACGTGTACGCCTGGCATCAACGCACCAACGGCGACCACTTCGAGATCTGGGGCCGCTACCTCGACCAGATGCGGGTGGAGGACGGCAGCTGGCGGTTCGCCCGCCGCAGAGTGGAGATGTTCGGCTCGCGCGGGTGGGACATCCCCCTCGATCGGGTGCCCCGTCGAGAGCTCTGACGGGCACCTGAGGAATACCGGCCGCCGGGCTGCGTTGACCCCTCACATGAGTGACGGCGTGCGTATCGAGGCCAACCCCAAGTGGATCCGCGGCGTGGTGAAGGGCGAGCCGGTGGTGGACAGCCGCAGCTCGCGCTACGTGTGGGAGCACCGGTACTACCCGCAGTGGTACTTCCCCGCGGGGGATCTCGTGGCCGAGTTGCGGCCCACGGGCGAGAGGTTCGAGTCCTCGAATCGCGGCGTCGGGGTCAGGCACGATCTGGTGCTCGGCGACACGGTGTTGTCCGACGCGGCGTGGACGCACCCCGAGGCGCCGGACCAAGAGCTACGCGACCTCGTGCGGATCGAATGGGACGCCGTGCAGGGGTGGTTCGAGGAGGACGTGGAGGTCTTCGTGCACCCGCGGAGTCCCGAGACCCGCGTCGACATCCTGCCGTCGTCTCGGCACATCGTGGTGAAGGTCGACGGTGATGTGGTGGCTGACTCCACCCGAAGCCGCGTTCTCTACGAAACCGGGCTGCCCGCTCGGTACTACCTGCCGCAGTCCGATGTTCGAATGGACCTGCTCACCCCCACCGACACGGAGACGGCGTGCCCGTACAAGGGGTGGGCCAACTACTGGAACGTGACCGTCGGCGACACGGTCCGCACGGATCTCGCGTGGGGCTACCGCACCCCGCTGCCCGAATCACAGGACGTCGCGGGCCTGGTCTGCTTCTACAACGAGAAGGTCGAGGTGGTGGTGGACGGCGTCCCCGAGGGCCAGCCGGTCACCAAGTTCAGCTGACCTCGGGTGGTGGGCGTCAGCCGCCGACGACGAAGCGCTGGTGGGTGCCTTCGCTGACCACCGTGTCGCCGCAGGTGACGGTGGTGTCGAAGACGAGCCGCTTGCGATCGATTTCGGACAGCGTGGCGTGGATGGCCACGTCGTCACCCGAGGCGGCCGCCGCCTGGTGGCTCACGCAGACGTGAATCCCCACGGTCGTCTGGCCCTCGCTCAGATGTTCCTGCACGCCGGTGAGACAGGTCGCTTCGATCAGCTGGACCATCGTGGGCGTTGACAGCACCTTGTTGGGGAGGTGCGGAGGGGACATGTCGTCGGTGACGGTGACCGTGTCGTCGAACTCGAGCCCGACCTGCAGCGATTCCTTCATGCGGCGAGCCTATGCCGAAGGTGGATCGTCGGGTCGGCCGTGGCGTTCCGCAGCCGAGCGCAGCCCGTCAGGGGTGAGCGAGGACTACGGCGAGCGTCAGTAGCCACCGAGGTTGATGGAGTCGAGGTACCGGCGGGGGTTGTCGATCAGCATCGTGTCGATGTCGGCGTCGCTCACCCCTGCCGCCGACAGAGCGGGGATCACGTCGTGGCTGATGTGGAGGTAGTGCCAGTTGGGCAGCGGCGCAAGCGGTACTTCGCCTTCGATCCAGTCGATGTAGCACGAGGCGTCGTGGGACAGAACCAGCTGGTCAGCGTGGCCGCGGCGGCACAGCTCGGCGACCACGCCGACCCGTCCTTCGGTGGTCAGGTAGCCGTCGATGCCGAACCGATCCATGCCGAGGTAGCTGCCCTGGTCGAGGAGTTTCTGCAGGTAGTCGAGGTCGTCTGTGTCGCCGCAGTGTCCGATCACGACGCGAGCGAGATCGACCCCCTCTTCGGTGAAGATCCGCTGCTGATCGAGCCCGACCTCTGATGCAGCGTTGGTGTGGGTGGTGATCGGGCAGCCCGTTTCGCGGTGGGCCCGGGCGCAGGCTCGCAGCACCGTCTCGACGTCGGGTGTCACGCCGGGCCGATCGGTTGCGCACTTGATCACCCCGGCCCGGACGCCGGTGTCGGCGAACCCGTCGACGATGTCACCGACGAAGTGCTCGACGAGTCGATCCATGCCGCGGCGCCGGTAGTAATGCGGGAGCTCGTTGAACGTGTAGAGCCCTGTGGCGCACACGATCCGCAGGTCGATTCGCTCCGCGACCATCTGGATCCGCGGGATGTAGCGCCCCAGGCCGATGGCGGTCGGATCGAGGATCGTGTCGATCCCCGCGTTCTTCAGCTCGGTGAGGCGCTCGACCGCGTCGTCGATGCGTGACGCCTCGTCGCCCCATTCCTGCGGGTAGTTGTTCTGGATCTCGGTCGAGATCACGAACACGTGCTCGTGCATGAGCACCCGTCCGAGCTCGCCCGCGTCGATGTCCCCGGTCGCCGTCGCCACGTTCCCCATACGGCGAATGTAGGTCAGCCGCTGGCGAGTTTCGCCACGTGAACGGCCTTGATCTCGGGCGTCTGCCCCTGCACGAGCAGGAACATCGCCTCGCGCAGCAGTCGCTGTGCCTGGTGGGAGGTGAAGATCGCCGCCCCGCCGGTGGCTGCGACCAACGCGCCCGCGGCGCGCAGACACAGCGCACCCATCTCGCCGCGCGCGGCCGGCATCGATTCGGCACTCGATGTGTCAAGCCGGCGGCGGGCGACGAGCAGCTCGGCGTCGAGCGGCGACGGGCCGAGTAGTCGCAGACACCGGGAGGTGATGCCCAGAGCCAGCGAGCCGTTCGATCGCAGACCCGTCTGGTAGACGCGGAACCACTCGTCGAACGGCACGACCGACGTCACCTCCGCCGCGCTGACGGGGTGGCCGTCGTAGTGGATGGCGAACGTGTCGGTCGAGTCGATCGCTGCCAAGTTGAGGCGGTCCGCTGTACAGGTGGCAGAGGTCACGCCGTCGAGGAGCGCCCACACGATCTGGTCTTCGAAGCGAGCCGCCGTCAGCACGACGTCGATGTGGCCCCATCCCGTCACGAAGGGCGCAACACCCGAGAAACGCCAGCCGTCGCCGTCGGGCTCGGCGGTGAGAATCGGCTCGCCCGGACGCACCAGATGCGCGAACGCCACCCCGCCCCTGGCATCGCCAGCCGCCATCGGCCGCGCCCAGCGGTGGGCGGGCCCGTCGGTCGCCGCAGCCGCCGCGCTGGCCCCGGCGTGCTGCTGCCACACGAACGCGGTGGTCAGACACCCGCCGGCCAGCGTCTCCTGCACCAGGTATCGGATGGGCATCTCGAGTGCAGACCCGCCGAGTTCCTCGGGAGAGAAGATCCCGTACAGGCCCGCGTCCTTCAGCACGTCGAGCATGTCGACGGGCACGGTGCCGGCGGCATCGGTCTCCAGCGCCCGGGGAAACAGCACCTCGTCCGCGATGCGTCTGGCCTCTTCGAGAATCGGGTGCACGGTCATGCCCCACCGTCTTCCTCGAAAAGGCGGTAGATGACAGGGGAGTAGTGCTCTCCCCACCCGCGCTCGATCACCTCGTCGAACCGGCTGCGAACCAGAGCAGCGCCGGCCGCGTCGACACCGAGTTCCTCCGCAAGGGCCAGTGCGTAGGTGAGGTCCTTGACGGAGTAGGTGGTGGGAAATCGGTCGGTCGGGTACTCGCCGGTCGTCATGAACGAGCCGTGACGGCGAAGGGCGAAGCTGTCCGCTGAGCCCTGGCCGAGCAGATCGAAGACCCTGGCTCTGTCCACGCCCGCCCGGGTCGCGATCGCCATCGCCTCAGCCATTGCAGACACGTTCTCGAAGAGCACCATGTTGTTCATCAACTTCATCACCGTGCCGGTGCCGACGGGCCCACAATGCGCGATGTCGCTTCCCATGTGGGCCAGCCACGGCTCGATGGCGGCGAACACCTCGGGATCGGCGCCGACCGTGATCGACAGTGTTCCTTCGACCGCGTTCGGGACGCCTCGCGCAACGGGCGCGTCCGCGAAGTGGGCGCCCTGCGCGGCGAGCGCGTCGGCGACCTCGCGGTTGATCGCCATCGTCGCCGTCGTGCTGTCGACCACGATCTGGCCAGGACGGGCTCGCTCGGCGATCCCACCCGACCCGAGACACACCTGCCGGGTCTCCGGTTCGCCGGGCACGCACACCATCACCAGATCGGCGCTCGCCGCAGTCGCCAGATCCGCAGCAGCGCTCGCCCCGGCGTCGACGGCGGACCCGACGCGGGCTGGATCGAGATCGAACGCGAGCACAGGCACGCCGGCCTTTCGGGCGAGGTTGTGACACATGGGTCCGCCCATCGCCCCCAACCCGATGAATCCGATGGTGTCGATCTCCTGCGACATCAGCGCCCTCCTGCCGCAGGGAGAGTAGGCCCGACGGCCGCCGGACGGCAGGTCGTCGGCCATCTGGGACCTCGGGATCTGAGGGGATTTCGAACAGCGAGTAGAATTGCCTCCACGGGCGCGACACCCAGGGGGCATGATGACCACGACGCAGATCGATCCGGCCGAGGAACAGGTCTTCACCGAAGCTGTTGCGGTGGCCAACATCCCGACGCTGTTGATGGTGTTGGTCCAGATGACGGGCGAGACCCATTGGCTCGAAGAGCCATACATTCCGCAGCGCCAGACGGGCATGGGCGACAACGACACTGGCGGGCTCACGGAGGCCCACCAGCAGGAGGTCCGCGAGGCAGCGCTCGAGGCCATTCTCGCCTGGCGGGCCGGACGGCCGGTCGCGATGCCCGACCCGTCACCCGAGATGCTGGTGCGCATGCTCAGCATCTCGATGGCCGAGCAGGTTCCCGCCGAGTACGGCGAGTTCACCGCCGCCCAGCTGGGGCAGACCAAGTTTCTCGATCACGAGCCATACTCACTCCCCGAAGGCTTTCGGGTCCTCATCATCGGTGCAGGCGTCTCCGGACTGTGCGCGGCGATCAACCTACAGATGGCAGGCGTGCCGTTCGAGGTCATCGAACGCAACTCGACCGTCGGCGGTGTGTGGTGGGAGAACCGCTACCCGGGTGCCGGCGTCGACACGCCCAACCACCTGTATTCGTTCAGCTTCGCCAGCTACGACTGGGAGAAGTACTTCTGTCTGCGTGACGAGCTCCACGGCTACCTCGAGCACGTCTGCGACGAGTTCGGGGTTCGCGACAGCATTCGCTTCGACACCTCCGTCGAGCGCATCGAGTACCACGAGGACACGCAGAGCTGGTCCGCCCGTGTGGTCAACCCCGACGGGTCGATCGAGGTGCTCGGCGCAAACGTCGTGATCAGTGCAGCGGGCCTGTTCAATCCGCCGGTCGAGCCCGACATCGAGGGCCTCGACAGCTGGGCGGGAGAGCGTTGGCACACCGCCCGCTGGCCGTCCGATGGCTCCGTCGAGGGCAAGCGGGTCGCCATCA
>CAYUBX010000236.1:0-5742 GCA_964443165.1 uncultured Acidimicrobiales bacterium | reverse complement strand
CGCCTCGAGCGCGGGGAGCCCCACAGCGGGCCGAGCAAGCGACGTCACTCCGATGACCGGCAGCGGCGAGAGGTCGTCGCGGAGGCATGCGAGTTCGTGTTCCTGCTGCTCCCGCCATTCCGCCATCCACGCGTCGCCCGTGTCGGGAAGTAACCGGTTGGCGATCACCGCATCGACATGATGATCGAAGAGCGCCAGATAGGCGGCGGTGCGGCGCGTCTCTGCGGTGACCACCGGCTCGGCCGTTGTGACGAGCCGGACGATGGTGCGGTCGGGGTCGTTCAGGATCGCCGCAGCCGCTTCGAGTCGCTCGATCAACACGCGGCCCGCCGTGAGCGAATCGCGCGTCGGGAGCCGGATACCCAGACCCGACTCGACCAGCGGGACCAGGGCTCCCAGATCGGGGATCTGAGGCAGCAACCGCCGCAGCCACCACCCGAGAACGTGTGGCACCGACAGAAGCCGGACGGTCTCCGCCGACGGGGCGCAATCGACCACAACGACGTCGTGACCGCCCGCCTCGGCGAGGTCCACCACCGCCGCCAACATGAGCAGCTCGTCGAACCCGGGGATCATGGCGAGTTCTGCGGCCTGCACATCGCTCAGTCCCGCCTCGGTCACGAGCCCCTTCAGATAGTCGTGGAGGCCACCCCACGACGTGCGGAGCTGGTGACGTGCATCGAGGTGAACGGCGTCGAGCCCCTCGGCGGCCGGGCTCGGCTCGGTCCCCACGTCGGACAGGAGGACGTCGCCGAGGCTGTGGGCCACATCGGTCGACGCCACGCACGCAGTGTGGCCCACCGCCGCGCAGCGGGCGGCGGTCGCCGCAGCGACAGTGGTCTTGCCGACGCCACCCTTTCCGGTGACCAGCACCAGGCGCGCCCCGCGGCGGCCCGGGCCGCCGCTCATGCTTCGAGAGTGCTCTGCAGATCGTCGAGCGCGGCGTGCATGATCCGTCCTTCGGCCCTGCGCTTCACGAAGCCGGGAAGGGGGACCGCGAGGTCGACCGCGAGGGTGTAGCTGACCTCGGTGTTGCCCGGCTCATCCGCCAGCCCTTCGAAGCGGTATTCGCCGTCGAGCCGACGAACGATGTCGCCCTCCACGAGCGTCCATGTGATGGCGCCGGGTGCCGCCGAGTAGTCGTAGGCGAGCGTGTACGTCGCGCTGCGGCCCATCGCTGCGACGCGAAACGTCACCCGGCTCGGGCGCCCGTCGTCGTCGCGCTCGTCGACCGTCACCTCTTTGAGGTCCCGCGCCCAGCGGGGGTAGCCCTCGACGTCGGCGATCAGCGCGTGGCATGCCGCGGGGTCGGCCTGGATCACCCTCGTGACCTTCAGCTCGTCGACCACCGGACTCTCCTCTGCGCCGGGACGGATGGGATCGGGCTCATTCTGTCATGACGGCGTGGACTCGCGGGGTCCGAAATCGCCGTATTTCGCGGCCCACAGGCCGGCCAGCCCCAACGCGAACGTCGGCGCGAGGACTCCGAAGGCGACCAGCGTGTAGAGCTGCAGAGCCGCCGCGGCGATCGACACCACCGACTGCGCAGCGAAGTACCCGAGCAGGGCCCGCCGCACCGAGCGCGGCGCGCAACCTTGCAGGAGGAACAACCCGGGCACGGTGACCATCTCCGTACGGCTGCGTCGCAGGCCGATGAGGAACGCCGCTCCCATGAGCACGATGCCGGCAAAGAACATCACGAGTGCGACGGCTGCCACCACTCCGCCGAGTCGGCCGGGCGCCATCACGCCAGCGATCAACACGATCACGAGGACCCAGGTCGACCGGCTCGCGGCGGCGAGGATGCGTTCGCTCGTCACGCACCCACCTCCAGTGCCGACGCCAGCTGCTGGGCGAGGTGGTCGTAGCTGAAGTGGTCAACGGCGCGTGTCCTGCCCGCGATGGACATCGAGAGCCGGAGCTGCGTGTCGAGAAGAATACGTCCGAGCGCAGCGGCGACCTCCGACGGCTGGGTGGGATCCTCGACAACGACGCCCGTGGTGCCGTCGAGGACGGCCTCGTGCGCGCCCCCGGAACGACCCGCGACCTGCGGAACGCCCGCCGCAGCCGCCTCGACGAACACGATCCCGAACCCCTCCTGCTCGAGGCCTCCCCATCTGGTGCGGCACGGCATCGCGAATGCGTCGCCCATGCCGAACACGCCCGGAAGGTCCTCGTCTGGCACCCGGCCCAGGAAGGAGACCGTCGCCGAACCCGCATCGAGCCGCTCGAGCCGCCTGCGGTCGCGCCCGGCACCGGAGATGGCCAACTGCAGACCCGGAACACGAGGAGCCAGTTCGGCGCAGGCGGCGATCAGGTGATCGAATCCCTTGCGCGGGACCAAGCGGCTCACCCCCACGACCAGGGGTCCGTCGCCGAGACCGTGGCGCTCCCGCGCGGCTCGGACCTCTGCGGGCGAGAGCGGCCGGAAGCGCTCGGTGTCGACCCCCGGCGGGATCTCGATCGTCGGAAGGGTGCGACCGGCGGCTCGCTCGGCCTCGGCCGCCGCGTAGCCGCCTGCGGACACCACGAGCTGGGCGCCGCGAAGGACCCGGCTCAGCACCTGCCGGGACACGGGCAGGCGGCCGGGCACCGTGATCTCCGCGCCATGCAGCACCACGCCGTACGGCAACCCGAGCGATGGCCCGAGGTGACCGAGGGGCAGCGCTGGGTCGAGCATCACGAGTTCGGCGCCCACCTCGTGGGCCAGGGTGCGAATGCGGCGTCCCAGTCCCGGATGTGGGAGCAGCACCTTGTCGCGATCGCGGACGACCCGGAAGGGTTGGGCGGCATCGAATTCGTCAGCTCCGCGGTAGGGCGTGGTCAACACGACGACGTCATCGGCAGGGAGACGACGCCAGAGTTCCCAGAGGTAGTTCTGGATCCCGCCAACCTTCGGCGGGAAGTCGTTCGTGACGAGCAGGTGGCGCGTCATCGGTTGGAGCCCTCTCCGGTCGCTCGAGCGGCTTCGACGAGAGCGCGTTCCGCAGCGGCGAACCCGTCTGGATCCTCGTCGGTGAACGAAGGGTCGTCGAACGCTGCATCCACCAGGTCGGTGAACCCGAGCTCTTCCGCGGCCCACAGGGCATGGCCGCGCACGAGGGGCGACGCCGTTCGAAGAAGGCGGGCGAGCAGGCCGTGGACACGATCGCTGTCGCCGCCGAGCGCACCCGGATCGGTGTTGCCGAGCGCGACCAGGGCGTTGCGGCGCAGGTAGTCCGGCTGGCGGCGAGGGATGTACCAGTGTCCGTACAGATCCGTCAGTTCGTCATCGCTGGCGTCGAGCAGCGCGAGCAGGTCGACGGGACCGTTGAGGGCAGGCGCCTCGATGCTCGGCGGATCGACGCGGTCGTTGACGGGACACACGACCTGACAGTCGTCGCACCCGTAGATGCGCTGTCCCAACGCCCGCCGATGCTCGGCCGGGAACCGACCGGTGGCCTGAACGAGCCAGGCGAGACAGCGGTTCGCGTCCAACACGCCCGCCGTGTCGAGGGCCCCCGTCGGGCACTCCACCTGGCACCGCCGGCAGCTCCCACACCCGTCGTCGAGCGGACCGTCGGCGACCGGCAGCTCGGCGTCGGTCACCACGGCCCCGATCACCGTCCACGACCCCAGGTCCGGGTGGAGCAACATCGTGTTGCGCCCGAGCCACCCCAAGCCGGCGCGAGCCGCGACAGCCCGGTCGACCAGACGATTGTCGTCCATCACGACCTCGGCGACGAACCCCTTCGCGACGAGCACATCTGCCATCGCGTCGAGTGCCACCCCGAGCTGGGCGTACTCGTCGCGGCGCACGTAGCTCGCGACCTCGGCCACCAGCGATGGACCCGACGTCTCCTCCCCCGGGTAGCGACGCAACGCGACGACAACCGACCGGGCATCGCTCACGAGACGACGAGGAGTCGTGCTGCGCTCCGGGTGCCCGTACGTGAAATGCATGCCCGCATGAAGCCCTGCCGCCTTGCGTTCCTCGATCGCGACACGGGCGTCGCCCAACGGGTCGGACGACGTCACAGACACCGCATCCGCGCCGCGAACCAACGCCACCTCGCGGAGCTCGCGCAGAAGGACCGAACCGTCGACGGACGACACCGCCTCATCGTCGCGTGCGCGCTTCGGCAGAGTGAATTCGTCCCTCAGGGTGCCGGCTGATGCCGGAGCTCGGGAACCAGACCACCGTCGCCCAGAGTCCGCAGCGCGCGCACCTCGGCCAGATCGATTACCACCGCAGACGTCTCGGTACGACACAGAAACGACACGACGCAGTCCTGACACACATCGGTCCCCTGCATCTCACAGAGATCACAGTCGATGACCATCGCGTCCTCGATCTCTCCGCTGGTCGTGCCACTCGCGCCCATCTCGGCCTCCTGTCGCCGCTTGTCGGGTCAGGGGTGCGACGACGAGCCACAGGCTACGAACGGGGTGGGACAGTCCTCTTGCCGCACTCGTCGTCGCTGCGCTCCTCCTCTGCGGACTGGTTCACACCTGGGTCTCTACGGCGTCGTGCACCCGCTGTCACTTGCCGCACTCGTCGTCGCTGCGCTCCTCCTCTGCGGACGGCTGCAGGGTCGTTGGTTCGGGGAGGCGGCTACCCTGGCGGGTGGTGCCCGGGGGCTCAGCTCCGTCGTGCCACCGCCGATCGGAACACACGGCAACCACAACGGGAGCGCAAGGCCACCACACGATGTTCGGCAACGAGGCAGACGTCTGGGTCGGGAGGCAATACGGCCCGTACCAGATCACCGAGCTGCTCGGTCGCGGCACGGTGTCGCACGTCTACCGCGCCGAAACCCGCGACCGCGGCGAGGTGGCCCTCAAGGTCCTCACACCGTTCGCGGAGGCACGCGCCGAGGTTCGAGCCCTCTTCGAGCAGGAGTACGAGCTCATGGCGCGGCTCGACCACCCCAACGTGCTGCGCGCCCTGCAGGCCGGAGTGATCGCTCAGACGCACTACATGGAGATCGAGCTGATCGACGGCGAGACCGTGTGGGACAAAGTGCAGCGAAAGGGCCGCCTCACCGTCGCAGAGAGCGTGCGCATCGTGCAGCAGATGTGCTCGGCGCTCGACCACGTCCACGCCAAACGGATCGTTCACCGCGACGTCAAGCCATCCAACATCATGCTGACCACCGAGGACCACGGCGACCTGGATCGGGCGATTCTCTTCGACTTCGGCCTGTCCCACGACCTCGATGGGCCACCGGCCCCAGAGGGTCGGGTGTTCGGCTCACCGCTGTTCCTCGCCCCCGAGCAGGCCGTCGCCGGACCAGTGGACGCTCGCACGGACCTCTACTCCCTCGGCGCGACGCTCTACCGGCTCACCGTCGGGGCAGCTCCGTTCTACGGGGATCGCAACGAGCTTCTGCACGCCCACGTCAAGCTCACTCCGCCCGATCCCCGAGAGCGCGGTGTCTCCCCCGAACTGTCCGACATCGTCCTGCAGTCGATGTCGAAGGATCCGGCGGATCGATTCCAGACCGGAACGGACTTCGCTGCTGCCCTCGCAGGGATCGAGATCCCCGAACACGATCCAGCAGAGAAGAAGGGCCTCCTGCGGCGCCTCGGCAATCGCTCGTAGACCCCACCTGAACACATGTTCGATCCGCGAACATGCGTTCGCTACCCTCGACCAGGGTGGACACCCTCTTCGACGCGTCGCCTCTGACCCCACCAGCGCCGACGACGACCCAACGCTCTCTCGACGACCTCGGCATCCCGCTCCACCAAGTCACCTTC
>CAYUBX010000235.1:369-5809 GCA_964443165.1 uncultured Acidimicrobiales bacterium | reverse complement strand
CGACCACTTGAGAACCGATGACTACTTCCCCCTCCACTCCCGTCCGTCGTCCGCTCCGCATGCTTCGCTTCGTCGCGGCACTCCTCGCAGTGGCCACCGTGGCCGCCGGCTGCTCCAACAGCGCCGAGGACTTCAGCGACGAGGAGCTCCGCGAGGAACTCATCGAGGTGCTGACCGAGTCCGGCATCACGGTGGAGCAGGCCAACTGCGTCACCGACGGGCTCTTCGAGCAGGCTGCCGACCGCGACCAGATCAACCGCATCGCCAACGCCGATGACGCCGACGATCTGAGCGAGGCCGACAACGACCTGCTGATCGACGTCATCATCAGCTGCGCATAGCCGCCGAAACGGTCGATACTCTCTCCACTCGGGGAGGGATCGGCATGCCCAACGACTACGGCCATCTGCCCAAGGTCAGCGATCTGACCGAGGAGCAGCAGCGTCGGCTCGACACCTGGTACGCCAAGGCGTACACGGACGACAACCTGTTCAGGACCCTCGCCAACAACGAGAGCGTGCTCGACATGTTCCTCGACTGGGTCGGCGTGATGTACGGCGGGTCGTCTGGGCTCGACCGGCACATGATCGAGCTCTGCCGGATCCGAATGGCCAACCAGAACGAGTGCTTCCATTGAAGCCTCGTGAAGAGCGCATCGTTGGTGCGCACTGGCCTGACCGACGAGATCATCGCCCAGCTCGACGACTACCCCACGAGCGATCTCCCGCCGGCGTGGATCGCCGCGCTCCGGCTCACGGACCACCTCTCCGGAGCGCCCGAGGGTGGGCTGGATCCTGAGATCTACACGGAGCTGCGGGAGCACTTCGACGATCAGCAGATTCTCATGCTCGGGGCACTTCTTGCCGTCGGCAGCGGCTGGCAGCGGATGATCGAGGCCTTCGTCATCCGACCCAATCACTACGTCGACGGCCAGGCCGGCCCCTGGGCAGCTGCCGCGGACTGACCCTCCGCGGGATTTCGGGCGCGCAGGCGCTCGGCTTCCGACGTCCTGGCGCGCCAAGAACCCCTAGCGCTTGTCGATGAACACGTGTTCCTTGCAGAGGAACATCGTGGAGCGGGCGAAGTCGATGAAGTTGGCCTCGTCCTCCACGGCCGCCCGCCCGGCAGCTTGCCGCTCCGCGGTGACGGTCGCTGCGGTGTCTCGTTCCATCCAGACCTCGGCGTGGCCCGCGTAGGTGTCCGCAACGTCGCCGCGCGGGCGACGGAGTCCTTCGGTGATCTCGGGCTCGTCGAGGTGCGACTGCTGGTAGCGCAGCATCCCGAGCGCGGGGGCGTGCCGCCGGATGATCGGGCCGTGGTGTGTGCGCCAGTACCGCTGGGCCTCTCCGACATCGAGGGAGGGGAGCATCCGCAGCGGGAAGTAGAGCTTCACGAGGTTGCTGCGCGGCGTGGCGACGATGTTCTCCGGTGTGGGGTTGACCTGCGGGTACTCGTAGCCGGCCCACATGGAGCACCCCGCCAGGTCCATGAAGTTGTGCTCGTCGTCGAGCATCGCCGTGCCCGCCTCGCGGCCCCGGGGTGTGGCCGAGGCCGCCAAGAACGCCTCGCGACTCTCCCACCAGACCTCGGCGACACCGTCGTACGGCTCCTCCATCTGCCCTCGGCGGCCCCAGAGCTGGCTGTGGTCGTCGTCGGTCGTGTGGCACTGAACGTATCGGAGCACGTCGAGGTCCTCGGAGAAGCTCGCCATGAGGGGACCGTGATGCGTCCGCCAGTACGTCTGGAACTCCTCGCGCGAGAGGTCGGCGCGACGGCGGATGAGGAACGTGAGGCGCAACATGAACGGAGTTTCGCAGCCGACTGACGGCCGCGCTCGCGGTTGTTAGCTTCGTCGCCCGTGACGGGCATCCCGGAGAGCACCACGACCGCGGCCGAGTTCCTCGGACTCCAGGAGACGGCCGACCCTCTCCGCTGGTCGTTGCCCGTGAGCTTCGACGTGTGCGGCGCGACAGGAACCCTCCACGGAGGGTGCGGAATCGGAGCGGCCGTCGCCGCGCTCGAACTCACCACGGAACGACCGCTCGCGTTCGCAGCGGCCCAGTACCTCAGCAGGGCCCCACACGGCGACGTCGTCGACATCGAACTGGAGCTATTGGCCGTCGGGAAAGCAACGACGCAAGCCGCCTTCACCATTCGAGACGAGGGTCGCGCCGTCCTGCGGGGTCACGCCTCTCTGGGGGGTCGGGATCTGGGGATCGATCGCAATTGGTTCGAGGCGCCGGTCGACGTCCCCCCACCCGAGGAGTGTCCGCCGCGGGCCCGCTCGACCGAGCTCGACTACTCCTTCACCGATCTGGCCGATCTTCGAGTCGCGGGGCAGTCGCCGGGGGACCGGCGGGTCTACTACTGGTCGAGGGTGCGCGACCGGCTCGCGTCATCGAGTCCGATCCTGTCCGCCCTCGCTGACCTCCTCCCGAGCGGGATGCGCGTGAGCCTCGACTCGGCGTTCATGGGGTCGAGCCTCGACAACACGGTCCGAATTGCGTCCACAGAGCCATCGGAGTGGGTGATGATCGAGCTCGACGCAGCCGCCTTTCACAACAGCATCGGTCATGGCACGGTCCGCATCTACGCGCAGGATGGTCCGCTCCTGGCCAGCGGCAGTCAGTGCTTCGCCGTGACTCGCCTGACCGGCGACCTCGACCGCTAACGACGTTGAGTCACATAGGAGTTGAGTCAAATGGGTGTCTGACACCGATGTGACTCAACTCCCGGAGGCCTGGCGCTTCTGGATGTTGGCCCACTCGTCACGGAGGCCGACGGTGCGGTGGAACAGCATCGGCTGTGAACCATCGTGGGCGAAGTAGCCCAAGCGCTCGAACTGCACGGCAGAGCCGGGTGGGGTGTCGGCGAGAGCGGGCTCGAGCTTGCATCCGGTGAGGACTTCCTTCGATTCCGGATCGAAGTCGTCGAGCGGATCGCCGGTCGCCTCGCCGGGCACCTCGGCGCTGAAGAGACGGTCGTACAACGCCACCTCTGCGTCCACTGCATGGGCTGCCGATACCCAGTGGATGGTGGCCTTCACCTTGCGACCGTCTGGCGCGTTGCCGCTCGACGTCTCGGGGTCGTACGTGCACCGCACCTCGATCACCTCGCCAGCGTCGTCGGTCACCACATCGGTGCAGGTCACGAAGTACCCGGCCCGCAGACGCACCTCCCGACCGGGGGCGAGGCGGAAAAACTTCTTGGGCGGGTCCAGCATGAAGTCGTCGGCCTCGATGAACAGCTCGCCGCTGAACGGCACAGAGCGCACCCCGTCCGCCTCGTTCTCGGGGTTGTTCACCGCCTCCCGATACTCGACCACCGGCTCGCCGTTGTCGTCGGTGGGCCAGTTTGTGATCACCAGCTTGAGCGGGCGAAGGACGGCCATTCGCCGAAGGGCAGCGGCGTTCAGCTCGGTCCGGACGAAGGACTCCAACAGCTCGATGGCGTGACGGCTGTTGGTTCGCGCGACCCCGATGTACGAGCAGAAGTCGCGGATCGCCGACGCGGGGTAGCCCCGGCGACGAACGGCCCGGAGGGTCGGCATGCGTGGATCGTCCCAGCCTTCGACCTGGCCGTTCTCGACCAACTGTCGCAGCTTCCGCTTGGACGTGATGGTGTGGGTGAGCTCCAGGCGGGCGAACTCGGTCTGGTACGGCCGGTCGCCCTCGAGGGGCAGGTGGTCGAGGAACCAGTCGTACACGGCTCGGTTGTCGCTGAACTCGAGTGAGCAGAGCGAGTGCGTCACACCCTCGATCGCGTCTCCCTGGCCGTGCGCCCAGTCGTACCTGGGGTAGAGGACCCACTCGTCGCCGGTGCGGTAGTGCGACTCGTGGCGGATTCGGTACATGATCGGGTCGCGGAGCTGCATGTTGTCACTCTGCATGTCGACCTTGGCCCGCAGGACCCGTTCGCCTTCGCCGAACTCACCGGCCCGCATTCGACGAAGGAGGTCGAGGTTCTCCTCCGGTGAGCGGCCGCGGAACGGGCTCTCCACTCCCGGTTGGCCGAAACCGCCGCGTTGCTCGGAGATGGTGTCGCCGTCCTGGTCGTCCACGTAGGCGAGCCCCTGCTCCACGAGGTGCTCGGCCCACGTGTACAGCTGCTCGAAATAGTCCGACGCGTAGAGGATCGACGCCGGCTCGTACCCGAGCCAGGCCACGTCTTCGATGATGCCGTCGACGTAGGTCTCGTCTTCGGTCAGTGGGTTCGTGTCGTCGAACCGGAGGTTGCAGAGGCCGCCGAACTCCGCGGCGATCTCGAAGCTCAGGCACACGGCCTTGGCGTGGCCGATGTGGAGGTAGCCGTTCGGCTCTGGTGGGAACCGGGTCTGGACCCTGCCTCCGAAGCGACCCGTGTCGCCGTCGGCTACCACGAGGTCGCGGACGAAGTCGCGGTGATCGCGGCTCGTCTCATCGGGGGGAGTGCTCACAGTGGCGGTGCCTCGGATGGGCTGGCGGGCGGGGCGATCGGGCTGCCTCAGCCGAGCACCTCGGTACGCCAACGGCGCGGGCGAAGAGTGACGATGGCTTCGGTGTGGCCGGGGAAGTTGTCAGCGTACTGCCGGCCGAGCTCTTCCCCGAGGTACCGGGTGGCCACCTCGAGGATGAACGCGTGACGTGTCTGGCCGTCGACGGCTTCCACCTCCACCGGGCCCTCGGCGGTGACGTACTTGTAGGGAAGCGCCTCCTGCTGCACGCACACGCTCGCATGGCCCGCGCGGCGAAGCAGCACGGCCTTCGCCGAGTCGTCGGCCATCGCGATCTCGAACGCCCCGTCGCGGTACAGATACCAGACGGGCGCACACAGCGGGCCCTTGTCGGCTCGCTCGATCGCCAGCACCGCGACCCGCACCTCGCGAATGAACGCGTCGCGCTCCTCGTCCGTCATTTCCGCCATGATCCGCCTCGGTTGCCTGGGGTGAGCTGTGGCCCAATCATCTCAGAACGGTCGGCGGTGGCCAGACCCCATGGTCCTCTCCCGTTGTCAACAGATAGTCGCGGAGGTTCTCGAGGATGGATGCCAATTCGTCGGCGTTGTCATGGCCGGGCACCCCTTCGATCGGCGAGGCGAGCACGTCGGTGTGCCGTTCCACAGCACGTCGGGCCTGCGACCCGGTGTCGGTCTGGGCGCCGTCATCGGTGAGGAGCCCGCGGGAAGCGAGGCGTGTGTGGGCTGCATTCCACTCGTCCTCGTTCCAGCCGCGGATCCGCTGGATGGTCTCGGCGTTCCCAAAGCCGTGCGACGCCATCATCAGGTGGCATTCGCAGGGATCCATGTCGCCGGCGACCAGCGCGATGTTGTGTCCGTCGAAGCGGAACTCTCGCAAGAGCGTGGTCCCGTGCCAGAGGTCCATGAGGTCGGTGCCCGGCCACGGTTCGCCGGCCCACGCGGCATATAGAGGCCGGGCGCCGATCGGCAGTCGGTCGGCGAAGGA
>CAYUBX010000235.1:0-359 GCA_964443165.1 uncultured Acidimicrobiales bacterium | reverse complement strand
GTGCGATCTGGGCGGGCTCGGGATAGTCGACGAGTGACCGGGTGACGGCCGCCTCGACGAGCTCGAGTTGGCGGGCCCGGACGCGCTCTGGGCTCATGATCTCCCAGCAGCCGGGGACCGCACGCTCGATGAATCGGGGGGCGAAGTTGTAGAAGACAGAGGTCACCACCGAGGCCGGCACAGGCCCCATCGGGGCACTGCGGTAGGCGAAGTACGCGTGCCACCATCCCGAGAAGCCGTCGTCGTCGAAGCCGCGGATCTCGGGCGTGTAATAGGCGAGCGTGTGAACGGCCTCCGCTGCGCGTGCGATCCGCCGGGTGGGTGTCCTCGTGCCGCTACTGGTCACGACCGTGCGCTTC
>CAYUBX010000234.1:0-5814 GCA_964443165.1 uncultured Acidimicrobiales bacterium | reverse complement strand
CACTCCGTCATGGGATTCGCTCGATCGTGACCTGTGTTCCATGCACAGCGCTGCACCCCTCGACGTCGGAGCTGATCGGTTCGTGGAGCACGTTCACGTTGGCGCCAGTCGGCTCCATCTTCGGCCAGCGACCCTTGTAGCTGACGGCGACCCCGCGAGGAGCGATCGCGTCCACCGCGGCCAGGAGGTCCAGACGACCGGAACCGTTCGACAAGCGGACGGCGTCACCCTCGGTGACGCCGAGTTCCAATGCGTCCTCTGGGTGCAACGTGACGCTCGCCGGCCCTGCTCGTCGGTTGACCAGCGGATCGTTGGCGTGTGAGTCGTTGAGTCGCCACAGCGAGGCCGGGGACAGCAGCCGGAACCGTCCGGGCTCGACGCCGCCGTCGGCCAGTGGCGTGGGGACCCGGCCGAGTCCGGCGCTCTCGGCCCGGTCGGAGGCGATCTCGATCGTGCCGCTTCGGGTCGGGAACCGGCCTGCTGCGAAGAAGTCGTACGGCTCGTCGGTGAGGTACGCGTGCCCTTGTGCCGCGAGCTCTTGGTGGGTGAGGTCGAGGCCGGCTCCTGCGAGCACACCGGCGATGAGGCTCTCGTCGTCCTCGAACAGTGCGGGCTCGTCGTAGCCCATGGCACCGGCGAGTCGGCGGAAGATCTCCTGATTCGGCAAGGACTCGCCGATCGGCTCGCGCACTTTGGTCTGGGCGCCGAGGATGGGCGCCATGTAGCTGAACGTGAGGTCGTCGAACTCGAGGAAGCTCGCCGCAGGCAAGACGATGTCGGCGTGGTCGGCGGTGTCTGTGAGAAAGCAGTCGACGACGACTGTGAACAGGTCGTCCCGGCAGAGCGCGGCCCGAAGTCGCGCCTGCTCGGCAGCAGACGCGAGCGGGTTGGTGTTCCAGCTGAAGAAGGCTCCGAACCGGCCGGGGTCCTCGAGCGCGCCGGCCAGCCCGATGTGGTTGATCGTCGGTCCGTGCCCGTCCGCCAGATGAGCGCCCGCGAGCCCGTCGAAGTCGACCCCGAGCAGCGCAGCCGCCACGTTCAGGTAGGTGATGCCAGCGCCGGGTCGACCGATGTTGCCGGTGAGGGTCGGCAGCAGACCGACCGCCCGCATCACGTTGCCTCCTGTGGGCTGGCGCTGGAGCCCCGGCCGGCCCACAGAAGCGAGGGTCCCGCGGCGTACAGTGCCGCCGCCTCGCGGATCTGCTGAGCGGGAACGCCCGTCTGGGCTTCGCCCCACTCCGGGGTGGCGGCCTCGATGGCTGGCAGAACGTCGTCGACTCCGGTGACGTGGTCGGCGATGAACTTGTCATCGAAGGCGCCCAACTCCCGCAGGTGGCACGCGATCGCGAACGCGAGAGCGGCGTCGGTGCCCGGGACGGGCTGGAGATGCAGATCCGCCCGGGCGGCGGTGTCGGTTCGGATCGGGTCCACGACCACCACCGAGCCACCGAACGCACCCAGCCAGTTCTTGTCCATGTGCGGCGCAGAGTGCGATGGGTTGGCGCCCCAGACGAGGATGCAGTTGGAGTCCTCTGCGGTACGCGGATCGAACCCCGCCACCGAGATGCCGAACATCGAGGACCAGGCCACGTGGCCCGTGAGGTTGCAGATGGAGTCCGGCTCGACCTCGGTGGCTCCCATGTGGCGGAAGAACCTCGACGGGAATGTGAACGCCAGAAGAGACAGGGTTCCCGAGTAGTGGGTGTGCACGACCGCGGCCGGGCCCTTGTCGTCGATCACCTTCTGGGTGCCGGCGGCGACCTCGGCGAGAGCGTCGTCCCAGGAGATGGCCTCGAACTCACCCGAACCCTTCGGTCCGACGCGTCGAAGCGGCGATGTGAGGCGAGCGGTTGGGTCCTGCCACGCACCGTTGTAGGCGGTGGCGCACTTGGGGCACAGGGTGCCGCGGTTGACCGGGTGATCGGGGTCGCCGCGGACGATGACCTGACCGTCTTTCCCCGGGGACACGACGATCCCGCAGTTGTCGTAGCAATCGCGGGGGCAGTTGGTCCGTGTCACCGTCACCCTGCCATCTTCGCGTTTCGTCGGGCGGCCGGTTGTCGGCGCGCTGCGCGTCCGTCGAGAATGGCGCGGTGACGTTCGAGGACGACCTCCTGCGGGAGGTGCGCGACAGATTTCACCACGCGGACAGCTGTCCGTATCAGGGGCCACGGGCGTTCTTCGAGAACGCCGGCGGCTCGCTGACCCTCAAGGCCGCCGTTGCGCGAACCGCCGAGTTGATGACGCTGCCCGACAACCAGGGACGGGCGAACCAGGCGTCGCGTGCCCTGGGGGAGATCGTCGCCAAAGGACGCGCCGACATGAAGCTGCTGTTCGGAGCGTCGTCCGGCGAGGTGTTCATCGGTGAGACCGGGACAGAACTCCTCGGTCGACTCATCCGCAACGCGACCCTTGCCTCGGCCGGGACCGTTGTGGTCGGCAGCCACTTGGAACATCCGGCGACCTACAGCGCGTGCCGGCGCTGGACGGCCGTGGCCGGGATGGACTACACGCAGGTGGACTTCGACACTGCGACGACCGTCGTGGGAGTCGAGCAATATCGGCCCGCTCTGTCTCCCGATCTCGCAGTCGCGACGATCATCCACGCGAGCCCCATCACGGGGATGCACGTCGATGTCGGCGCCATCGCGGCGGAGATCAGAGCCCTCGCACCCGAGTGCTTCATCGTCGTCGACGGCATCCAGCACGCCGCGCACGGGTGGATCGACGTGGACGAGTACGACGTCGACGGGTACGTGGTGAGCGGCTACAAACTGTTCTCCCGTCACAACTTCGGCGTCGCATGGGTCTCCGACCGTCTGGCCACTGCGCCTCACGATCAACTCGACGGCGCACCCGAGAACGTCTGGGAGCTGGGGACCCGTGATGCGTCTGCGTACGCGGCCTTCTCCGAGGTGGTGCGGTATCTCGAATGGCTCGGGGGCCAGGTCGTCGATGACCCCGATCTGGCGCCTCGGGAGCTCATCGAGGTCGCGGCGTCGGCGATTCGAACCCAAGAACAGGATCTCGTCGACGCCATGATGTGGGGAACCGGCGGGCTCCCCGGGCTGGGGCAGATCGACGGCGTCACGGTGGTCGGCCCCGCGACGAGCGAGCACCGCTCCGGAATGGTCTCGTTCCTCCTCGACGGCATCGACAGTCTCGAGGTCGTCGACGTACTCAACGCCGACGGCGTCCGGACCCACGCTCGGGTGCGCGACTACTACTCGGCGGCGGTGCTCGAGCCGCTGGGCATCGAGAACTGTGTGCGGGCGTCGGCGAGCCACTACAACACGCGCGACGAGGTCGAGCGCCTGTTGGCCACCGTGAACCGGCTGGCAGGATCCTGACCGACAACAATGCGTGCTGGCGACGATGTGGGAAGACACAGCAGGTCACCACGTGCCGAAAGGAACGACATGAAGGGCTTCGACGGCAAGGTCGCAGTGGTAACCGGCGGTGCGAGTGGCATCGGGCTGGGGATGGCCAGGGCCTTCGGCCGGGCCGGGATGAAGCTGGTGATCGCCGACCTCGACGACGCGGCGATGACCGCCGCGGAGGAGGAATTCGGCGCCCAGGGCGTCGATCTGGTGACGGCACGCTGCGACGTGTCGGATCACGCACAGATCCAGGCGCTGGCCGAGACGACGATGAACGCCTACGGCGCCGTCCACGTGCTCTGCAACAACGCCGGCATCGGTATCCCGACCGGCACCCACAAGATCAAGCTCGCTGACTGGAAGTGGATCATCGACGTCTGCATGTGGGGTCCGATCTACGGCGTGGAGACCTTCCTCCCCCTGATCGAGGAGCAGGGGGAGGGACACATCAACACCACCTCGTCGATGGCCGGCCTGATCGCGGGTCAGATGATGGGTGCCTACAACGTCGCTAAGCACGGCGCGGTCGCCCTCATGGCCACGCTCGAGCGCGATCTTCGCGGGCGCAAGAGCCCCGTCCGCGCGTCGGTGCTGTGCCCGGGACCCATCAACACGAACATCAGCCGCCACTCAGTGGAGTACCGGCCGGGGCAGGCCAAGCCCAAATCCGACGGTCAGACGTCGGGGAAGGTGGCGCGCAGCATTCAGGACACCCTCGAGAGCGGAATGGACCCTGATGAGGTCGGCCAGATGGTCCTCGATGCGATCATCGAGGAGCAGTTCTGGGTGCTCACCCATCCACGCTGGTCGAAGGCCGTGCGCAACATGCTCGACAAGATGGACGAGGACCGCGGTCTGACGAGGGCCTGAGCCGCAAGGGCGGCGGTTAGGGTCGGCGCGGCGTGTTCTACGACTCCCGGCTCTGGTCCCTCACCCGCGGTGCCCGCGGCGCCATCGCCCAGGCCGTCGCGATCGGCGTCCTCGCCTCGGTAGCCGGCATCGTGCGGCTCGGCCTCCTGGGCTGGCTGATCGCGGATGTCTTCGACGGCGCCTCGGCCGGCGACCTGGCCGATCGGATCGCGCTCGTCGCGGTCGTGATGGTCGCTCGGGGCGTGCTCGAGCACTGGCGCAAGATGATCGCCCATCGCACCGCGGCCCGGGTCCAGCTCGCGCTCCGAGCTCAGCTGCACGACCACGTGCTGCGACTCGGGCCCGCCCACTTCGGCGACGCACGCACCGGCGAGGTGCTGCTCTCGCTCGTCGAGGGGGTCGAGCAACTCGAGGTCTGGTTCGGGGAGTACCTGCCGCAGCTGTTCGTCGCGGCGATGACCCCGCTGGTGATCTTCGGCCTCCTGGCACCTCTCGACCTGCCAGTGGCCCTCGTCCTTCTCGTGTTTGCCCTGGTCACGCTGGTTGCCCCGAGCGCCTTTCACAAGTGGGACGCGGCGAACAGTCTTCGTCGGCAGCGGAAGTACGCGACGTTCGCGGCCGACTTCCTCGACTCCTTGCAGGGCCTCGCCACCCTCAAGGCCTTCGGCCAGAGCGAAGCTCGGGGCCGGCGTCTGGCGGATCGAGCGCACGAGGTCTTTCGCAGCACCATGTGGGTTCTCGCCACCAACTCGTTGACCCGTGGGATCACCGACACGGGGCTCGCTCTCGGTTCGGCGGCGGCGCTGGGGCTGGGGGCCTACAGGGTGCAGAACGGCGACATGGAGATCGGCACGCTGCTCATCGTGTTGATGGCGGGCATCGAGGTCTTCCGCCCTCAGCGCGACCTGCGGGCCATGCTCCACAACGGGATGCTGGGTCTGTCCGCCGCGAAGGGGATCTTCGCCGTCCTCGATGCCCGGCCGCTCGTGGAGCGCTCGGATGATCCGGTGCAGGTGGAGGACAGCCTCGAGCCGCGGCTCGCCCTCGAAGGCGTCACTTTCTCGTACCCAGGCGCCGCGACTCCGACTCTGAACCAACTCGATCTGGTCGTCGAGCCGGGCGAGCGGGTCGGGGTGGTGGGGTCGAGCGGCGCCGGCAAGAGCACGATCGTCAAGCTGGTCCTGCGGATGCACGATCCCGACGCTGGGCAGGTGACGCTCGGCGGCCAGGACCTCCGCAATCTCTCAGCGGACGATCATTACGGCTCGATCGCGGTGGTGTCGCAGGACACGTTCCTGTTCCACGGGACCGTGTTGGACAACGTCCGGTTCGGAGCCCCCGACGCGTCACTCGACGCGATCCGCCAAGCCGCCATCGACGCCAACGCCCACGACTTCGTGATGGCGCTACCACAGGGCTACGACACCGTCATCGGAGAACGCGGCATCCGCTTGTCCGGCGGCCAACGGCAGCGCATCGCGATCGCGCGCGCTCTGCTGCGTGATGCGCCGGTCCTCGTGCTCGACGAGGCACTGTCCTCTGTGGACGCCGAGAACGAGGCCGT
>CAYUBX010000233.1:0-5815 GCA_964443165.1 uncultured Acidimicrobiales bacterium | reverse complement strand
AACGAAGAACGGCATGGCCATGGCGGGTTACTGGCCGCCCTTCTGGACGAAGTTCTTCACGAACTCCTCGGCGTTGGTCTCGAGGACGTCGTCGATCTCGTCGAGCAGGTCGTCGAGCTCGGCCTTGAGCTCCTGGCCCGCCTCGGACGGCGCGACCTCGTCGACCTCCGTCTCCTCTTCGCGCGGAGCGGGCTTCCGGATCTGTTCACGTTCTGCCATGGTGTCTCCCCGATCGGGCTGGCGGCTCAGGAGCCGAGCCGGCGCAGCAGTTCGGCCGCATCGTCACAATCGTCCAACAAGGTACCGACGTGAGCTTCGGTTCCTCGCAATGGTTCGAGCATCGGGACCCGGCGCAGCGGGTCACCACCGACGTCGAACACCATCGAATCCCAGTTGGCCGCCACGATCTGGTCCGGGAACTTGTCGAGACAGCGGCCGCGGAAGTAGGCCCGGGTGGTCGCCGGCGGGGTGTCGACGGCGATGCCGACATCGGCGTCGTCGGTGATGCGCTGCAGCCCGATCCGGCGGGCCAGGCACTTGTCGGGCCGCAGATCGTGGTATTGCAGGTCGAGCGCTGCGAGCTTGTTGTCGTTCCACTCGATGCCGTGCCGCTCAACGAATCCCTCGTACAGCCGCCGCTTCGCGATCCAGTCGACCTGATCGGCGAGGCTCATCGGATCGGACTCGAGAGCGCTCAGCATGTGCTCCCAGCGGTCCAGAACGTCGCTGCCGATGGCGTCGCCGCCAACCACCTCGAGGCCGTGGCTCTCGGCGTACTTGCGGGCCAACTCGAGGTACTCCCACTGCACTTCGAGGGCCGACATCTGGCGTCCGTCTGCGAGCTCGTGGCGACGGGCGAGATCGATGTCGTAGCTGACCTCGCGCAGCGTCTTCACCGGAGTCTTGAAGGTGAGCGGCTGCGGCACGACGTCGTCGTCGATCATCGCCAACACGATCGCCGTCGCGCCGAGCTTGAGGTACGTCTGGACCTCGCTCATGTTGGCGTCGCCGATGATCACGTGGAGGCGGCGGTACTTCTTGGTGTCGGCGTGCGGCTCGTCGCGAGTGTTCACGATCGGACGCTTGAGCGTCGTCTCGAGCCCCACCTCCTCCTCGAAGAAGTCGGCCCGCTGGGTGATCTGCATCGTGACGTTCTCGGCGCCGAGCCCATGCGCTTCGGAGCCGACCTTGCCCGCCCCCGTCCAGATCTGCCGCGTGATGAAGAACGGCATGATGTGCGTGACGATACGGCCGAACGGGACGTTGCGATCGACCAGGTAGTTCTCGTGACAGCCGTAGCTGTTGCCCTTGCCGTCGCTGTTGTTCTTGTGGATCACCAGCTCCTCGCCCTCGGGAAGGAGCTCGTTGGCGGCGGCCATCGACGCGATCAGGATCTCCTCCGCGGCGCGGTCGTAGGTGACGCACTGCAGCGCGTCGGTGCACTCGGGCGTCGACAGCTCGGGGTGCGCATGATCCACGTAGTACCGGGCACCGTTGGTGAGGACCGCGTTGACGAGATGCGTCTCCACTTCGGGGGCAAGCGCGTCGAACTCGTTGAACCCACGCGCATCGATCCCGGGGTGCTCGTCCTCGAAGTCCCAGCCGACACGCCGATCCAGGTGGCCGTTGACGTATGCGTTGATGATCATCGACGACGCAGCGACCGGGTTGGAGTCGCCCGCGTGCCGGTGGAGGATCCCGAACTCGGTCTCGATCCCAAGGATCTTGTGAACGGCCATCGACCGGGACGTTACCCGGTCCCCACCCCCGAGCACCGCCTGCCCCCAACTGGCAAGATCGATTCCATGGCGAATCGACCGGCACTTGATGGCGCATTGGCGGCCGTGTCCCTCGGGGACATTGCGGACACGGCCCAGGAATTCGAACGGATGGGCTTCGACGGCGTGTCGAGCTTCGAGACATCGAGCGACCCCTTCATGCCGCTCTTGCTCGCCGGCCAGGCCACCGGGCTTCATCTCTCGACCGCGATCGCCGTGGCGTTCGCCCGTAACCCCATGGTCTGCGCCGGCGCCGCATGGGACCTGCACCGCGAGAGCGACGGCCGCTTCACCCTCGGTCTCGGCACCCAGATCCGGCCGCACATCACGAAGCGGTACAGCGAACAGTGGTCCCAGCCGGCGGCACGGATGGCGGAGTACGTCGCAGCTGTGAAGGCGATCTGGCACACCTTCGAGACCGGAGACAAGCTCGACTTCCGGGGCGACTTCTACACCCATACGCTGATGACGCCGATGTTCAACCCCGGCCCGAGTGGGATGGAGGCGCCGAAGATCTACGTGGCGGGGGTCGGTCCGCACATGATGAAGGCGATCGGCTCGTCGGCGGACGGTTTCTTCGTCCACCCCTTCCATTCCGTCGAACACCTCCAGGCCGCGACTCTCGCCTCACTCGTCGAGGGCGCCGAGTCGGCAGGTCGCGCCGTGGAGGAGGTCGACATCTCGGTGATCAACATCGTGTCGATGGCCACCACCGAGGAAGAGCGCGACAGCGGCCGAGCGCAGGCAGCGGGCCAGCTCGCCTTCTATGGGTCGACACCGGCCTACGCGGGCGTCCTCGACCATCACGGCTACGACGGCCTCCAGCCGCAGCTCAACGCCATGTCCAAGCAGGGCCAATGGCGAGAGATGCGCGACCTGATCGACGACGATCTGATCGACCTGCTCACCGTGTCTGGCACGCCCGCCGAATGCGGAGCGGAGTTGGCACGCCGCAACGGCTTCGCCGCCCGTTGCCTGCCGATGTTCTACGGAGGGACCCAGGAGCCCGAGGCGCTCGCCGAGATGGCGTCCGCCTTCCAGGCGGCGTCCTGACCCTCGGGGCGTGACTCAGACGCATCGGTTCGTCATCGAACCGATGCCCTCGATCTCGGACGTGATCACGTCTCCCGGCTGCAGGTAGGTACCCGACGCCGAGCCGACGCCACTCGGTGTTCCGGTGAAGATCATGTCGCCGGTGGCCAGCGTCAGGATCCCCGAGATGTAGCTGATCAGGTCCGACACGTCGAAGATCAGCGACGATGTCCTGTCAGACTGCTTCCCCTCACCGTTGATCGCGCAGGTGATCGCCAGATCCGTGGGATCAGCGAAGCTGTCGGTCGACACGAGCACCGGCCCCGTCGGCCCGTAGGTGTCGCGGGACTTGCCCAGATCGAAGTGGGGAGGCTTGGCCGCGAACTGCTGGCGCCGGTCGGAGATGTCCTGGCCGACCATCAGCCCCACGACGTGGTTCCAGGCCTCGTCCTTGGAGATGTCGCGGCCACCCTCGCCGATCACGACGACGAGCTCGACCTCCCAGTCGCCGGTCTCGGTGCGCAGCTCGACATCGGCGCTTGGCCCGACGATGCAGCTCGGGAACTTGGTGAACACGAGGGGGCTCTCGGGCAGCTCCATGTTCGACTCTTCGGCGTGGGGCTTGTAGTTGAGCCCGACACCGAACACGTTGCGCGGCGTCGGCACCGGAGCACCGAGATCGGCGTCCGCCAGCGCACCGGCTGCGGTCGCGTCGCCGAGGGAGGCCGTCAGCGAGCTGAGGCGGGCAGGATCGGAGATCGCCGCCATCGGATCGCGGGGGCCGCCGAGACCCTCGAGGTCGTGCCACCGATCATCTGCATCGACGAGCGCGGCGCGGCCAGAGACGTTTGCGAGGCGAAAAGGCATCCCCGGAATCTAGAGGGTGTCGGACAGCGGCAAGAGGTCTAGAGGTACTGCCCCGTCTGGACCCGCTCGATCGCGCGACCGCCGCTCGCATCGGCGTCGTCGTCTTGGGTGATGAGGGTGCGGATGAACACGATCCGCTCGCCCTTCTTGCCCGAGATCTTCGCCCAGTCGTCCGGGTTGGTCGTGTTGGGCAGGTCCTCGTGCTCTTTGTACTCCTGGCGGATCGACCCCAGGAGGTCGTCGAGGCGTATGCCCTCGCTCCCCGTCGCGATCGCCCGCTTGATGGCGTTCTTCTTCGAGCGGCGCACGATGTTCTCGATCATGGCCCCCGACGAGAAGTCCTTGAAGTACATGACCTCCTTGTCGCCGTTCTGGTAGGTGACCTCGAGGAACTGGTTCTCCTCGTCGGAGCGGTACATCTCCTCGACGGTGCGCTCGATCATGACCTGCACGGCCTTGTGGACCTCACCACCGCCAAGCTCGCTGACCTCCATCGGGTCGATCGGCAGATCGGTCGTCAGGTAGGTGGAGAAGATCGACTGCGCCGCTGCCTCGTCCGGCCGGTTGATCTTGATCTTTACGTCGAGGCGACCGGGGCGCAGGATCGCGGGGTCGATCAGGTCCTCACGGTTGGAGGCACCGATCACGATGACGTTGCGGAGTCCCTCGACGCCGTCGATCTCGGCGAGCAGCTGCGGAACGACCGTCGACTCCATGTCGGAGCTGACACCCGAGCCACGGGTGCGGAACAGCGACTCCATCTCGTCGAAGAAGACGATGACCGGCCAGCCCTCGCTGGCCTTCTCACGTGCGCGCTGGAAGATCTGGCGAATCTGACGCTCGGTCTCGCCGACGTATTTGTTGAGCAGCTCGGGGCCCTTGATGTTGATGAAGAAGCTCCGGGCGTGGGTGTCGCCCGACACCTCCGCCACCTTCTTGGCCAAGGAGTTGGCGACCGCTTTGGCGATGAGGGTCTTGCCACAGCCCGGCGGGCCGTAGAGAAGGATGCCCTTGGGCGCGGGGAGGTCGTACTCGCGGAACAGGTCCTGGTGCAGGTACGGCAGCTCCACGGCATCGGTGATCTGTTCGATCTGGGTGTTGAGACCGCCGATGTCGTCATAGCTGACGTCGGGCACCTCTTCGAGCAGCAAATCGTCGACCTCGGGGCGGGGCAGCCGCTCGAGCACGACGTTGGCCCGCACATCGAGGAGCAGGTGATCGCCGGACCGCAGCTTCTCGTCCTGCAGATGGGTGGCGAGTTCGACGACGCGCTCCTCGTCGGCCCGTCCGGTGATAAGGGCGCGCTCGCGATCCTCCATCACCTCCTGGAGGGTGACGACCTCGCCGGACTTCTCGGCGCCGCGGGCCAAGATCACGTTGAACGACTCGTTGAGCACCACCTCGGAGCCCCGCTCCAGCTCGACCTCATCGAGATCGGGGTGCAGGCTGACCCGCATCTTGCGTCCGCCGGCGTGGACGTCGACCGTTCCGTCGTCGTTGCGACCGATGTAGGTGCCGTAGGCGGACGGTGGCTGGGTGAGCTTGTCGACCTCTTCGCGCAGAGCGGCGATGTGCTCGCGCGCCTCGCGCAGGGTGTAGGTGAGCTTCTCGTTCTGGCTGACGGCCTGGGCGAGCTGGCCCTTGGTCTCGAGCAGGCGCTCCTCGAGGGTGCGAACCCTCTTCGGCGCGTCGTTGAGCTTGCGACGAAGGAGTGCGATCTCCTCCTCGAGAGCCCGTGCCTGGCTGCGAAGGACCGCGGCTTCGGTGGCACTCAGCGCATTGTCACCGGATTCGCCGTGCGTGCTCGGTGCCATGTGGACTCCTCGCGTCTACGATCGCTTCCAGGCCTCGTCGGCGACGATACACGCCACTTGCGCGAATCCGGTTGTCAAGCGAGCCAGCCACAACGCGCCTCTCACGCGAGCCGATGCGGGTCACAGCGCGGCGCGCGGGCTTCATCGACCGATAGATTGTGCGATAGGTGTAAGGGCGTTCGCTGTCCCTATAATCCGCCCGGGTTCGTTGACAAGAAAGGCCCCCGCGACATGAAGGTCTGGATCGATCAGGATCTCTGCACCGGCGACGGTCTCTGCGAAGAGATCGCTCCCGACGTCTTCACTCTCCTCGATGACGGCTTG
>CAYUBX010000232.1:0-5828 GCA_964443165.1 uncultured Acidimicrobiales bacterium | reverse complement strand
GAAGCGGGCGTACTCGATCATGCCGCCCATGGGTTCGGGGGCCGCCTCGATGGTTGCTCGGGTCACGCGCGTGCTGCGAACGACGAGAACGTCGACATCGGCCAGCGCGCCTGGGAGCGTCCCGGCATCGAGTTCGGGGCGGAGGCGACAGTCGTGCCCGGCGTCGGACAGGCGGGCGACTCGGCCCGGATCGAGCGCATCGGCGTAGAGAATTCTCAATGTCATGTCGGCTCCGAGGGGATCTGGCCGGCCCTGCGGCGTGCGAGTCACCTCGTTCCACATCATGGCATGGTTCCGCGATCTGGCACAGCGTTGGCGGTTCATGACGAGCCGGTTGCCGACCGGTGACGAATCGTGGGGAGTGAAACCGCTCGCGCCCCCGAGCGCGGCATCCTGGTCACATGGTTCGTCGTGCGGCTGCTGGCGTGATCCTGGGCGTCTCGCTGTTCGTCGCGTCACTGGCGTGGTCGGCCTTCATCGCGCTGCAGACCGTGTTCGATCCCGGGCGATCGCAACAGATCGCGGACGATCTCTGGGACGACCCAGCCGTGCGGAATCAGTTGGCCGACAACATCGCCGGTGCGATGAACGGGCTCATCCCGGCCGAGGTGGAGGTGTCCGACGACGCGATCGACACCGCCGCGCGCAACGTGCTCAACTCCCCGGCCCTCCGCGATGTGGTCGACACGGCCTTCGTTCAGACACACGCAGCCTTTCTCGGCGAGGCCGATCTCCCGCGAGCGATCGAAGTCGGCGCCGTCAGCCAGACCGTCCGCGTGGCCCTCGTCGCGGCCGACCCTCGCCTCGACACGGTGCTGCCGGCAGCGCCCGACGTCACGATCGAACTTCCCACCGATCGCATCCCCGACGCCGGGCCGGTCCGGCGCGCACTTCAGTTCGTGGTTCCGATCTTTGCGTTCTCGGCCGCAGCGGGAATCGCTGTCGCACTGCTCACCACCACCAACCGGCCCGCAGTGCTTCGTCGAGCCGGCATCTGGGCGCTGACCGCGACCTCGATCGTTCTCGTGATCGCGTACGGCATCCCGTGGCTCATCGAGACGCTGGCCCCGGCCCAGGCCGAGGTGGTCACAGCGTTCGTGCGGGCCCTGCTGAGTGCCGCCGTGACGCCTGCGCTCGTCTTGGGTGGCCTCGGCGTGGTGGCCGTCGTGCTCAGCCTCGCGTGGCGCGCCGGAAGCGCTGTGGCGCGAGAGCGTGAGCCGGGAGCGCCACCCCGCCGAGCCGACGACCCGGTCGAACCGGCGTGGGAGCCACGACCGGTGTCCCCAGTCCCCCCTGCGCCCGTGGTCGAGACCCAGCCGGCACCGCAGCCGGCACCGGCGCAGACAGCCCCGATCGCAGCACCGTCGGTTCCTCCGGCCCCGGCGCCCGCGCCCGCCCCCGTGCAGCTGCAACAGCTCATGGCCGAGCCGGAGCCCACCGTGCCGGGGCCGAGTTCGCCCGCGCCCGCGCAGCCGACGGTCGCGCCGAAGTGGATCCCCGGAATCGGTTGGGTGCAGCACCCCGATGACGAGCGTCCGCCCGAGGGCGCTCGATGGGAGCCGGGGGTCGGCTACATCCTCGACCGACCGGCGGATCCGTTGGAGGACTAGCCGCGAGCGATCAGATCAACTCGCGGATGTCGTTGACCACCAACACGGCGAGCAGGATCAACACGCCGCTGCTGACCACGGTCACGAGCCACTTCAATCGGTGATCCACCGCCCAGAATCGCTGGATACTCCACACGTTGGCGGCCATCGCGATCAGCCCGAGAACGAGGCCGACGACCGGCCCGACGCGATCGCTGAGACCGATCAGCGGCAGCACAAACGGCAGGACGAGGTAGGTCACCAGGCAGCGGACCGCAGACACCATGAGCGAGAGGCTGAAGGTGCGGGCTTCGGGATCGACGGCGTCGCCTGGCCGATCCGACTCGACGAAGTCGCCCGTTGTGGTGGTCGTGTCGCTCATCTGGGCACCATTCTCTCAGGTTCGCGGACCCTCCGACACAGTGGTCGCGCTGGGTGGCCGCCGAACTCCCGCAACGAGGAGAGAACCACGCTCCGTGGTCAAATGCAAGGGGCTGGTCCCGAGCGGCTCCCCGTCGCCGCGTACACGAAGACTCGGCTCTGCGTGGATCTCGACCCGACTGCCGGACAGCACTGTGACCGCCGAGTGATCGATGTGTCGACCACTGAACGCGCGTGGCAGCACGCGGAGCAACGTCCGACGTGGAACCGCACCCACCAGAACGATCTCGGCGCGACCGTCGAAGGGCTGGGCGCTCGGCGCAATCTGCATGCCGCCACCGAATCGCGCCGTGTTGGCGATGGCCGCGAGCGCGATCTCGTGTTCGGAGCGGACTCCATCCACCTCGAGAGCCACGACCCGCGGTCGCAGTGACAGCGATTCCAGCAAGGTGGCCACGGTGTACTTGCTCGGCCCGCGCGGTCGGCGCATTCGCTCGGCCCGTTCGTTGACCGTGGCCGAGAATCCGAACGTGGCGACCGTCGCGACTCGAAGACCGGTGCCCTCCACGCGCAGCAGGTCGACGGGGCTCGGCGGCGACAGGGCGGAGTCGACGGCGCCTGGTACGTCCATGGGCAGGCCGAGCGCGCCGACGAAGTCGTTGCCTGTGCCGCCGGCCACCAGGCCGAGGGGCGTGGCGGACCCAGCGAACGCGCAGGCCGCGAGATGCACGACTCCGTCGCCGCCCACGACGATGGTGCGACGCCCGGCACCTGCGAGGCGCGCCAACTCGGCCGCCGTCTCGTCCCGGCTCGAGGGCTCGTGGAGCGTCCAACCGATTCCAAGGCCGGTCAGCGCCTTGCCGACCTCGTGGGCGACCGCCAACGAGCGGCCATGCCCCGCGGCCGGGTTGCAGACCACGTCCACCTGGTCGACTTGGGTCATGGGGTCCCGATCGGCTTGGCTACGGTGACTTCACTATCAGAGACCCAAGGGGGGAAGGGATGCCAGGAGCCCTCGACGGCGTGCGAGTCCTCGATCTGTCGACACTCGTACAGGGACCCCAGGCGGGCGCGATGCTGCACGACCTCGGCGCCGACGTCATCAAGATCGAGCTGCCCGAGATCGGCGACGTCGGACGGCATGTCGACCATCTCGAGGACTACGGGACGACCTCGGTCTACTTGGCGTGCAACCGTGGCAAGAGGTCGGTGGCGCTCGACCTGCGCACCGAGGGCGGGCGCATCGCCTTCCTGAAGCTCGTGGAGACAGCCGATGTTGTGCTGTCCAACTTCAAGCCGGGCACCCTCGAGGAGTGGGGTCTCGGCTACGACGACCTCGCCGCCATCAATCCGCGGATCATCTGGGCGGCCGGGAGCTTCCTCGGGCCCCTCGGCGACGACGCCGACCGTGAGGGCGCAGACATGGTCGGTCAGGCGTACGGCGGGATCATCTCGTCGTCAGGGTACGACGGGGGGCCGGTGGCACCCGTCGGCGGTCTCGTGGCCGACCACTGCGGCAGCCAAAACCTGCAGACGGGGATCCTCGCCGCGCTGTACGCGAGGGAGAAGACCGGGCGAGGTCAGCGCGTCGATGTGAGCCTGCTCGGCGGTCAGGTCTGGCTCCAAGCCTTCGAATACACCCACTACCTGATGACGGGCGAGCTGGCCGGGCGCACCAACGGCGGCCATCCGCTCGTGCTCGCGCTCTACGGGATCTTCCCGACCAAGGACGGCCACATCGCGATGGCGGGTTGCCCCGAACATCTGTGGCCGGGAATGTGCGAGGCCATCGAACGCCCGGACATGGTGGATCACCCCACCTTCAACGCGTACTTCGTGACCAAAGAGGTGGCCGCGGAGATGCGCGAGTTCTTCCTCGAGGTCTTCCCTCAGCGCACCACCGAGGAATGGGCCGAACGGCTCGAGAAGCACGGGCAGCGATTCGGCAAGGTCCGATCGCACGACGAGGTGGCGGATGACCCGCAGACCTACGCCAACGGCTACCTGGTCGAGGTCGACCACCCCGAGTGGGGCAGGGTGACCGTGGTCGGCAACCCGATCCAGATGAGCGAGACACCGACCCGAACGGGTGTCGAAGTGGCCGAGCTCGGTCAGGACACCGAGATCACCCTCGTCGAAGCCGGCTTCGACTGGGACGAGCTCGAGGAATTGCGGGCCAAGGGCGCCTGGTAGCGCCGTTGGCGAGCCTTAGCCGGGGCCCACACCGGGGAGGTGCAGGCTGCACACGATGGCGGCCTGCCGCGCCTCGATGCCCTCGGCGCTCGCGTCGGTGGTGGCCACCGTGAACACGGTGAGGGCACCGAATGCGGTCGCTGTCGCCACCGTTGGAGCGAGGCGTGGCCTGCGGAAGCCGACCCGTCGCTTGACGGCGGCCGCGGAGGGCACCGCGTCCGCTGGCCCGTCATCGATCATCCAGTGGAGAACCGCTGCCATGGCGGCCAGCCCCACTGACAACCACCACCACGCCTCATAGGACCCGGACGCCTCGCGGATCGCACCGCCGCCATAGGAGCCGGCAAAGGCACCGAGTTGGTGGCTGAGGAACACGAGACCGAACAGGGCTCCTGCGTGCTTGAGACCGAACTGGCTCATCACGATGCCCGACGTGAGCGGGACCGTCGAGAGCCAGAAGAGCCCCATCAACGCCGCGAACAGCAGCGACGTCGCCGGCGATGCTGGAAGCAGGAGAAGGACCAACATCGAGGCGCCGCGAGCGGTGTAGATGAGGGTGAGGAGTCGTGTCTTGGACCGTCGTTGGCCGAGCAGACCCGCTGCGAAGGCCCCCGCCACGTTGAAGAGCCCGATCATCGACAGCGCCCAGCTGCCAACGGCGTCGCTCTGGCCCAGGTCTTCGATGTACTTCGGCAGGTGGACACCGATGAACGTGACGTGAAACCCGCACACGAAGAAGGCGAGGTTGAGCAGCACGAAGCTGCGGTGACGGACGGCCCGACGCGCCACGGTCCGGAGGCTCTCGGTGTCCTCGGGAGCAGATGCGGCCCCAGTCGACTCCGCCGGGCGCGAGCGGAGCGGGCGGGCCACGAGCGCCATGACCAACGTGCCTACGGCGAGCACGGTCATGGCCCCGGTCCAACCCTGGCGGTCGATCAAGACCTGGGTGACGGGGATCAGGGCGAACTGCCCGATCGAGCCGAATGCGGTGGCGATGCCCAGGGCGAACGTCCGTCGTTCGTCCGGCACCAACCGTCCGATCGCCGAGAGAACGACGGAGAAGGACGCGGTGCCCAGACCGAGGCCCAGCACGACGCCACCGGTGAGATGGAGTTCCGTCGCCGTCGTGGCGTTGGCGAGAAGAAGAAGCCCGAGCGCGTACAACCCGGCTCCCACGACCAGGACCCTGGCCGACCCGAAACGGTCGGCGATCGCTCCTGCCACGGGCTGGCAAAGGCCCCACACCAGGTTCTGGATGGCGACGGTGAGCCCGAACGTGGAGGTTCCGAGCACCAGGCCATCGGTGATCGGATCGAGGAACACGCCCATGGTGGAGCGAGTGCCGAGCGAGATGGCAGTAATAACGCTGCCGACGATCAGGATGACCGTCATGTTGGGAAGTCCCCGCTGCGGGGGCGCGTCACTCATTGAAACCCCCGGGGGTGGACAGCGGTGGGAGGTCGGTTCTGTGGGTTCATCGGCGATCCCTGCATAGAGTCGCCGGATGGCGAGGTTACCCGGCGATCCGCTGGAGCTCACCGTGGATGACGTGCGGTGGAGCTTCGACACCGATTTCCTCACGTCCGGGTGGACGTGCGTGTGGGGTCGTGGGTGCAAAGGCATCGAGGACGTAGCGAATGAGACCTCACAATGGGGATGCTGCTC
>CAYUBX010000231.1:0-5834 GCA_964443165.1 uncultured Acidimicrobiales bacterium | reverse complement strand
GCTCGGTGCGACTCAGAATCGGATGGAGCACACCATCGCCAACCTGCAGGTCGCTCAGGAGAACCTGAGCGCCTCGGAGAGCCGGATCCGTGACACGGACATGGCCCTCGAGATGGTGCAGTTCACCCGGAACCAGATCATGGCGCAGGCGGGTACCGCGATGTTGGCTCAGGCGAACCAGATCCCGGGCTCGGTCCTGTCGCTGCTCTAGATCTGGACCAGCACAGCTCTTCGGCTGAGCCTTGCGGCCACTTGGCCGAGAAACGTGATATCGGCGGCCCTTTGGGGCCGCCGGTTCGCGTATCGCGCAGGTCTCTAGACTGATACGGCGGACATCGCGCGGGTGTGGACGCCGCCGGGGTGGGGAAGCGCTTCACCGTCGCGGATCACGAAATCGACCACGGCGCGGTCGGCCCACTTCTGCTGGAGGCGGTCGATGTTGTCGTCGGAGCGTCGGAATCGTTCGGGGCCGCTCGAGCTCTCGTGGTGAATGAGAACAGAGGCTGGCTCGTAGTAGATCCGCCATCCCGCCTCTCTCATCGAGAGGCAGAGGTCGACATCCTCGTAACCGTTCCAGTACTCCTCGTCGAATCCGCCGACGCCGTCGAATGCCTCGCGCCTCACCATGAGGCAGGCAGCTGTCGCGATCGAGACGTCGCGTGCTTGGTTCGCGAGCGGGTCGTCCTCGGGAACCTTGTACGGCAGGTGTTGCGCGCCGAGGGTCGGGTCGTCCGGCAGCTGCAGCAGGACCACTCCGGCATGTTGGATGGTCCGGTCCGGGAAGAGCAGTTTCATTCCCACAGCGCCGACGTCGGGCTGATCCTCGAGGGCCGAGATCAGCGGGGGCAACCAGTTGGGGAAGGGTTCGGTGTCGGTGTTGAGAAAGACGATCCGGTCGCTCGTCGCGGCAGCAGCGCCCTGGTTGCACGCCACCGCGAACCCGCGGTTCTCGTCGTTGCGGATCACCGAGGCGTTGCCGCCGAGGCTCGCACACAACTCCGGGGTCGCGTCGGTCGATGCGTTGTCGACGATGATGACCTCGTAGGTGACGTCTTGAGTGTTGGCGATGAGCGCTCGCAGGCACTGCGCCGTGAGGTCCACTCGATTGAACGCCGGGATGACGATGCTGGCGTCGGGAGTCATGTCGAAACCGTCGGCTGCAGGTTGCCGCCCTTAACGTGGCGCGGTCTCAGCGGGGACGCGCGGCCTGTTCCGTCACGAGCCGGATGCTTCGCACGCGAACGCCGGATTCGCTCCCGACATCTGCGATGGCCGACGGCGCGGGAGGGACGATCCGCACTTCCCCGCCGTCGGGGGTGTTGATCTCGACGGCTGGGTCGGTGAGGTGATCGAGTTCGGCCCGTGCGGCGCCCCAGTCCGAACAGTCCACGAGCTCCCCCGAACCGAGGATGATCACGTGGGCACCAACGAAGGGTTCGAATGCCCGGGCTGCGCCAGCTTCGGTGGTCCAGTCCGTTCGAACGACGTCCACGCCACCGCCGCGGATCGCCGCCGCGGCGAGCTCTGTCGACACGATCGCCTGTCGTTCCACGATGCGGACTCGATCCGCGATGTGGAGCGCGCTGGCCGCACTGGCTGCTGCGCCGATGGGATCGCCATCGCTCAGGACCACCGCGCCCGTGGCCGAGTGCGGCCGCGCGGTGGGATCCAGATGGCGAGAGCTTTGATGCAGGACGGCGGCATAGTCGAGACCGAGTTCGGTGAACGTCGCGCTTCCGTGGTGGATGACGACCGAGTCGTCCACGACGCGCAGGCGAAGGCCGCCGGCCATGAGACGGTTGCCGAGTTCATCGTCCTCGTGGTTGCCGATGCCGAACCCTTCGTCAAGGCCGCCGAACTCTTCGAAGGTCGAGCGGCGGAGAAGGAGGCAGAAGCCGATCAGCCGGTTGATCGGCCAGGTCCGGCCCGCTCGACCCTTGATCCATGTCGCTGCCCATTCATGAGCAGTGGGGTCGTCGGCCTTGGGTCCGTCCGGCACGCACTGCAGGCCGGCAATCCGGTTGCTCCGCGGGCCCACCATGGCCGTGCCGGGGAGGTCGAGCGCCGCGAGAAGGGGATCCAGCCAGCCAGCGGTGACTTCGGTGTCGTTGTTGAGAACGCAGACGTACTCACCGGACGTCGCAGCGATCCCCTGATTCACCGCGATAGGGAAGCCGAGGTTCTCCTGGTTGCGGATCACGGTGACATCGGCCCCCGCGAGCTCATCGCCCGTGCCGTCGGTGGATCCGTTGTCGACCACGATGACCTCGGTTGGAGCCTGGGTGTTCGCGGCGATCGAGGACAAACACGCCTCCGTCAGATCCCACCGGTTGTGAACCGGAATGACGATCGACACCAGGCCGGGCACCGCCGTGATCGGGTCGATTGCGGGGACGACTGGGGTTCTGGTGGCAGCGGTCGAGTTCTGTGAATCGAGCACCGCATCGGCCAGGTCGCCGAGCGCGCAGGTGATGTCGGCTCGTTCGTCGCTCCGGTGGAATGGTGGCCCGGCGTAGATGATCGACGCGTCAGGCACCTGCCCGGCGATGCTCTGATAGTCCCACTCGAGGCTCTCGACCGTGAGATGGACGATTGCGCTCGGCTGGAGTGCAGTGACGAGCGCATCCGAACGAGGGCTCGAGATGTCGGGCCGGAACGTCGTGATCTGATAGCGATCGGGCGACGGCGGAACGAGGATGACGCCTCGGTTGCGCCAATGGTGTGCGACCGCCTGATCGACCGAGTCGGTCGATTCGGCCCACTGGTACACAGTGGTGACACCCTCGTCGCTGAGTCGCTGCAGCGCCTTGTCGATCGCATCGCGCTCGTCGGGGTGACCTGCTCCCGGCGGCGGTCCGTCCAGCAGAACCACGCATCCATGGAGCGTTTCGGCGAGCGACGGGGACTCCGGTACTGCGCTGTCGGGCGCGACCGCGACCGCGACCGAACTCGCCAGCAGGTCGCCGACCGGTGCCTCCGACGATGAGTGGCCGCCGGTGATGACGAAGGGGGGCGCGAGCGTGACACCTCGTCGATCGGACCGCAGGAGCGGACCATCGCTGCTTTCGCCGAATCCGATCGGGCGGCCGTCCTCGGTGAGGCCGCAGTGGACCACGGACCCGTTGGGGTCGATGAGCCGGGTTCCGGACGGACACCCAGACGAGAGCGTGTTGTCGATGAGAGCTTGGAGCCAGCGCGGCTCGGGGATCACGTCGGTGCGGGAGACCAGCGTGACGTCTGCGTCGACGCTCTCGTCGTCCGTCGAGAACGATAGGGCCCAGTTGCTCGGAATAGACACGCGGTGGGCGAGTTGCAGCTCGCCGCTCAGAGGCGTCGGTGTCTGGACATGAAGGTGTCGGATCGCGCCAGCCGGCTGCAGGTCGCCGATCTCGGTGTTCTGATCGAGAACCGGTCGAGCGGTCGTCACCCCGTTGGGAGAGATGGGGTCGATCGCCAACCCGCGGGCCAAGAGGGCCGACGCCGCGTCGGTGGCTCCGACGGTGTGGAATTCCGCAGACGCCCCACTCAGCGCGGCACCGGCATCGTCCACGTCCCACAGCAGCGCGACGCCCGACGGATCGAGGAGGCGGCTGAGGGAGTTGATCGCAGCAGTCCCGGCATCGGGTGGGACGCCGCCGACCACGGCGTCGAAACGGTCACCTGACGCCGCGATTCGAGCGAGGGCGGCAGTGAGCGCACCGGCTGGGTCCAGATCGACGCGTGTGAGTGCGGTCTCGTCGACGAGGGCGCCGAAGCCCGCACTCTTCGACCAGTCGAGAACCCGCCGGCCGGGAGGGATCGACGACGCCAGCAGCGCGGCGTCGCAGGGGATCGGATCGAGTCCGAACGACAGGGAGATACCGCTGAAGGGGTTCTGGTGCTCACTCGTCTCGGCAGCGGTGTCTGATGTGATCGCCTCGACAAGTCGGTCGGCGGCCTCCAGCGGTAGTGCTTCGTAGGCGGCGGTCGTCACAGCTGCGTGATCGACGGACGGCGCACGGAGCACCGCGCCGAGCTGCTGTGGGTCTGTGTCGGCCAGCTGGCCGAGCGCGTGGATCCATCCGCCGTCGATCGATGTAGCGGTCGAGGCGATCGCCTCGACCAGACGTCGCTCGGTCGGGCTCTCCGCTCGAATCGCTGCTCCGAGGGCGAGGGCGAGGGCAGTGATGCGGTTGAGCGGGACGCGGAGCGCCCCGGTGTCGGTGGTCGAGGCGATGAGGTCGATCACTTCGGCGTCGTGTCCAAGGCGCACACCGGCGCTCGCGCACACGGCTGCGGCGACGTCGTCGCCCCCGTCGAGTCTCAGGGCCTCCCGACCTTTTTCGAACGCTTCGGCGTTCTCGTTGAGTTCGAGGTGAAAGCCTGCTGCGAGGCTGAGCAGCCGCTGGCGGCGCGGGTCCGTCGTCTCCGCGGTTGCGAGGCCCCGTGCGGTCGCGTCGATCGCCTGCGCGAGATCTGAGCCGGCGAAGGCGAGCGACCGCGCGAAGTCGAGGGCCGACTTGGGGGTGATCTCCGCTGCGAAGGCGGCGCGCGCGATGGCGAGGTTGCGGTGGGCTCTCTCTCGGAGCTGTTCGTCAGTCTCGGCGTACCCGAGGTGGGTCAGCCCGACGATGTCCGTCGGTTCGGTGGGCACGGGCGCGCCGTCGTGGTTGACGAGCTCCTCGTGGATCGCGCCGCTGAAGGTGGCTCCACGCCGGAACAGGCGTTGGGCCAGCCCGACCGACGTCGGTCCGTCACGACGGGGGCTGGTCACGGCCACTCCCAGCGCGTGCACGTGGCTTGGCGTCTGACGGAGTGCCAGGCGTGCCGCGTGGACGTCGTCGCAGGTCAAGCGCTCATCGGCATCGATCCACAGGATCCAGTCGGCCTCGTCGACGGCGGCCAGCGCCTCGTTGCGTGCCCATGCGAAGTCGTTCCGCCACGCGCGTTGGATCACCGTCGCGCCATGGCTCGTGGCGATGTCGACGGTGTCATCCGTGGAGCCGGTGTCGCAGACCACCATTCCGTCCACGAACGACTGAATGGACTCGAGGCACGCGTCGAGATTGTTCTGCTCGTCACGGACGATCAGCGACGCGATGACGAGCGGGGCACGCGATGCCGGCTCGGCCGCATCGGCCGTCCCGCAGCGTCCGTCGTGGCGGATGTCGGCCTCGATGGTGGCTGTGGACGCCGCGGCGAAGCGCACGTCATCGGCGTCGATGAGGAGGTCTGCGAGCTCTCCAGGGCGACCCACGAGCGCGAAGGGTGTGGTGTCGGACGCAGCGAGAGGAAAGAGGTGGTGGGCGCCGGCGCTCGGATCGTACTGACGGAGTGCGAGCGCCCATTCGTCAGCCGTGAGCGATGCGTCGTCGTGGATGACGAGAACCGGCTCGGACGCCAACTGCTGGAGCGTCTGCAGCACGCCGTCGTGGCCCGAAGCAGCGGCGACCGCGTCGGTCGAGCCTGTTCGCTGGGCGATCTTTCGAGCGGCGGCGTCGTTGCCGACCGCGACCACGAGGCCGCCGTCGCCAGCCAGGTCGCGAGCCCGTTTGACTGCGCTCTTCGCGACCCGGGCTGGCCCGTGGACCACGACGAGCACCTGCCGGCAGAGAGGAGTGTGCGAAGCCATCTTTCGCATCGTCGACCCCGAAATGGGCTGGCTTAGCGACGGCTCGTCTTGGGCGCTCAGTGGATTTGTGTGAGAACAATCCTTAACCGCCTCGGCGCCTCGTCGACGAGACCGTCCAGCGATCGCACGGAAGCGATCCCTCACGCCAGTCACATGGAGGTGTCTGATGCGTATCAATCAGAACATCGCAGCATTCAATTCGTACCGGAATCTGTCCCGGACG
>CAYUBX010000230.1:0-5834 GCA_964443165.1 uncultured Acidimicrobiales bacterium | reverse complement strand
TGCGTGCGGTCGGCTACGACGGCTTCATCAACTTCATCGATCCGTTCCTGCCGGCCCGATCCACCTCATCGCCGCCCGACTACCAGCCGCTCCAGATCGCCGATCTCGGGCCGATCGACGCGGTCCTCATCACCCACAGCCACCCAGATCACTTCGACCCTGCGTCGCTTCTGCGGTTTCCACCCTCGACCCCGGTGATCGTGCCGGCTGTGGAGCGCGAGAGCTTCCTGTGCGTGGACATGGCCACCCGCCTCACCCAACTCGGGTTCGACGACGTGCTTCAGCTGAGGTGGGGTGAATCGGCCCAGGTGGGCTCACTCGAGATCGTGGCCCTGCCGTTCTACGGCGAACAACCCACAGACACGACATGGTTGCATGCCGACGATCAGCGCAATCTGGGCAACACGTATCTCGTGACCGCTCCCGACTGGTCGGCGGTGTTCATGACCGACTCGGGTCGCGACGACGCCGGTGACTCGCGCGACGTCGCCGCCCGGATGTACCAGGAACGCGGACCGATCGACGTGGTGTTCTGCGGCTATCGGGGATGGCTCACCTTTCCAGCCCAACTCCTCTTCTCCTCCGTCGCGCGGTACTTCCCGTTCGTTCCACCGGGTCAGTGGGGCGTACGCCAGAAGCTGATGTCGAGCATCGACGATGCGCTCGAGATCGCCGAGCGCTGGGGAGCTCGTGTTCTGGTGCCGTATGGCGACGGTGGTGCTCCATGGCATTGGAATCTGGGCCTCGGACCACAGCTCGACGGCGATGGCGAGGAGAACCCCGACTTCGACCCCTTCCCCGAACGGGTCAGCGCCGCCGCGGCGTACCGAACCCGGGACCCGTCGGGACAGCTGGTGCACTCACCGGTGGAGTGTGCGCTGCTCCGTCCCTGCCAGTCGATCTCTGCCCGCGGTGAAGTTCGCATCTACGAGGTGGAAGGCCACAGCTGGCCTTTTGGCTGAATCTCTCACCAGACTCCTTACGAATCATGCGCGTGCCCAAATCGTCAATCACCCGAGCGAAGATGATGTTCACAAGGCACTGCTGAATTCCGGTCTGACACGACGGTTCGAGCTTCCATCATCCAGTCGTCCGGGCCGGCTAGGAGAACTGGTCGATCATCACCGGATTACCGTCCGGGTCGATCACGATGAGGTGACCGGCACCCTCCGTCCCCGGTTCGACTTCCACCTCGAGCTCAAGATCGGCGTCCAGCAACTGCTGTTGGATGTCGCGAACGTCGAGGACAGGCTCGCGCATGTTCGCGACGCCATCGACGAGGGACACACCGGGATTGAAGGTGAGCATCGGTCGGTCGAACATGCCGTGGAACAACCCGATGACGGTGCTGCCGTTGACCATGATGAGCCAGTTCTCCGAGGCATCACCGCCAGTGACCTCGAATCCCAGAGCCTCGTAGAACTCCTGGGATGCCTCCAGGTTCTCCACCGGAAGACTGACCGAGAACGCGCCGAGTTCCATCCCGCGAGTCTGCCGCGTGGCCGTATGCCAGCATGCACACTCATGCAGTTCGATCTCATGACCGGATCCCAGCGCTGGAGCGATGCCGCCGAGTTGGCGAAGACGCTCGAAGCCGAGGGCTTCAGCGGAATGCTCTACACCGAGACCGGCCACGTGCCCTGGATGCAGATCGCTGCCGCGGCGATGGCCGCACCGAGCCTCACCTTCACCACAGGGATCGCGGTGGCCTTTCCTCGCAGCCCGATGGTGTCCGCCCAGATCGCGTGGGAGCTGGCCGACGAGACACACGGCAAGTTCCGTCTCGGGCTCGGCAGTCAGGTGAAAGGCCACATCACCCGCCGGTACGCCACCGAGTTCGATCAGCCGGCGAAGCGGATGCGCGACTACGTGCTCGCGGTGAAGGCGTGCCTCCGAGCGTTCCGCGGCGAAGAGAAGCTGAGCCACGAAGGTGAGTTCTACGACCTCAGCCTGCTGCCGCCAGCCTGGAAGCCGCGCTCGCATGAACACGGCGACATCAAGGTCGACATCAGCTCCGTGGGCCCGATCATGAACCGGGTGGCGGGCGAGGTCGCAGACGGCGTCCACGTTCATCCGATGCACTCGGTCCACTACATCGAGAACCGTCTGCTCCCCGAGGTCGCGCAAGGAGCCGAGCGCGCCGGGCGCGACATGGCGGACATCGACCTGATCGTTCCCGTGTTCGCAGTACCCGGCGACACGCCGGAGGAGCGCGCCGCGCTGGTTCACCGGGCCAAGACCCAGATCGCCTTCTACGGCACCACCCCCAACTACTCGTTCCAGTTCGACGACCTCGGATTCGAGGGGATGACCCAGAAGCTGGGCGGGCTGATGAAGGCCGGCGACATGGCTGGAATGGCCGACGCCATCACCGACGAGATGCTCGATCACTTCGCGCTCGTGAGCACCTGGGACGAGATGCCGGACCGCCTGAAGGATCGCTACGAGGGACGGGCCGCCCGCGTCGTGATGTACCTGACCGAAGAGGGCATGAAGAAGGATCCAGACTCCGTCCACAAGTGGGGCGAGGTCGCCCGCTCGGTGGCGGGAAGCTAGAGGAGCAACATGAGCGACGGACGGGTGGCCTTGGTCACGGGAGGCGGAAGCGGCATCGGGCGTGAGATCTGCCGGGGCCTCGCCGCCGACGGCAGGCGTGTCGCGGTGGCCGACATCAACGCCGACGGCGCGCAGGAGACCGCGCAATCGATCACCGATGCCGGCGGAACCGCGACCGCGGTGCATGTCGACGTGTCGGACAGCGACTCGGTCACCGAGGCCCTTCTCCAGACGGTCGACGAGTTCGGGGCGATCGAGATCTTGGTCAACTGCGCCGGCTGGGACGACTTCATGCCCTTCAGCGCAACCGACGAAGCGTTCTGGGACCGGATCATCGAGATCAACTACAAGGGCACGTTGCGCACGGTTCACGGATGCATCGGCGCGATGACCGAGGCCGGATGGGGACGGATCGTCAACATCGGGTCGGACGCCGGCCGGGTCGGCTCCAGTCTCGAAGCCGTCTACTCGGGAGCGAAGGGCGGGATCATCGCGTTCAGCAAGACCATGGCGCGAGAGCTCGCTCGAAACGGCGTCACCGTCAACACGGTGTGCCCCGGTCCGACCGACACCGGCCTCCTCGATGCCATCAAGGACGCAAGCGACGACGGCGACAAGGTAGTCGGCGCCATGGCGCGCGCCGTCCCGATGAAACGCATCGGCCAACCCGAAGAGGTCGCGTCGGCGGTGGTGTACCTGTGCTCCGAGCAGGCGAGCTTCGTCACCGGCCAGACGCTGTCGGTGTCGGGCGGACTCACGATGTCGTGACCCGGTATCTGATCGTCGGTGCTGGGTCGGCGGGGTGTGTCCTCGCGGCCCGTCTGACCGAAGACCCGGCGATCGAGGTCACGCTGCTCGAAGCCGGCTCGGATTATCGAGTGGCGGACGCCCCCGCCTCGGTTCGGGCGATCTCACCCATGAGGGTCCTGACGTCGTCCGACGACAGCCGCTTCCGGTGGGATGACCTGACCGCCGTCCGAACCAGCGCGCAGCCCGAGGTGATGCTCTGGAAGGGTCGAGGCACAGGCGGCAGCTCGTCCGTCAACGGCATGCTCGCTGTCCGTCCCGAACCAGACGACCTCCACACATGGGCGGCTGCGGGATGTGAGGGGTGGGCGTGGGAGGACATGGCGCCGTGGTTCAACCGCATCGAGACAGACCTTCTCTATGGGGATGCGCCCCACCATGGGGATGCGGGGCCGATCCCGGTGTGGCGGCCCACACTCGACGGGTGGGGGCAGCTCGAGCTCGCGGCACTCGAAGCGTTCACCGATCTCGGACATCCGTACTGCCCTGACCACAATGCGCCAGACAGCACCGGCATCGGGCCGTACGCCGCCAACATCGAGTTCGACGACGAGGGTGTGGGACACCGCGTGTCCGCCAACAGCGCATACCTCGAACCGGCGCGGGATCGGCCCAACCTCACTGTCGTCGGTGACGTGCTCGTCGATCGAGTGGAGGTCGAACGGGGGTGCGCGGTCGCGGTCGTCGCTCGACATGACGGCGGAGCCGGGAACGAGGAGGTCTTCGAGGCCGACGAGATCCTGCTGACCGCCGGCTCGCCGTTCTCGCCCGCCATCCTCCTGCGATCCGGCCTCGACCGGGTGGGGATCGGCCAGGCGGTCAGCGACCACCCGGGAATCGGCATCCAGCTCGTGTACGACTCCGCGGACATCCGTCCGCCCACCAACGGTCGTCACATCAACTGCTTCGGGCGCTACAGCTCCGGTCTGGCCGGCGGCGGCATGAACGACATGGCGATCCTTGCCGGAGCGCACCCCGATCCCCTTCCGACCGGGCGCTACGCGTCACAGGTGCAGATCGCCCTCTGGCAACCATTCGGCCACGGTGCGATCGAACTGCGCGATCACGACCCGCGATCAATGCCGTCGATCGTGACGGGAATGCTCGCAGACGAACGCGACCTCGTCCGACTGCGCGACGGGTTCCGGCGACTCGTCGCCGCGATGCGGCACCCTGCGCTCGCGTCACTTCCTGGCCGCCTGTCGTACGGCCGTGACTCGGTCGTGATCGACGATCTCTCCGACATCGGTGACCTCGACGACGACGGCGTCGACCGACTGTTGCTCGACGCTGTGTACGACACGCAGCACATCGTCGGCGGGTGCCGCATGGGTGCCGCGGACGACGCGGCGGCCGTTGTGGATCCCGGCTGTCGCGTGATCGGCGTCGACGCCCTGCGGGTGATCGACGGCTCGATCCTCCCCACCTGCCCACGCGCCAACACCCACTTCACCGTTCTGGCGCTCGCCGAGCGGATGGCGGAGCGCCTGCGAGACTCGACGACATGACACGCCGCGTCGACGGGTTGAGCGAAGAGGTCGTCGACGCCTATCTCCGCCGCATCGGCCTCAGCATGGGAGACGTCACGCTCGACCACGACGGCCTCGCCCTGCTCCAGTACTCCCACCTGACGGCCGTGCCGTTCACGAACCTCGACGTTTTCGAACAGCAGCCGGTCACCACCGACCTTGAGTGGTCGATCCCCGCCGTGCTCGAGGGACGGGGCGGATGGTGTTTCGTCCTCAACGGTGCGTTCGCCGCGCTGCTCTCCTCACTGGGATTCGACGTCACCCGCTACGGCGCGCTCGTGACGATGCACGGGGCCGACCCCACTCCGATGGACGACCACCTTTGCCTACGAGTCGATCTCGACGAGCCGTTCCTCGTGGACGTGGGTTTCGGCGAATCGTTTACCCGCCCACTCCCGCTCTCGAGCGACGAGCCGACGTTCGATGCCGCGGCGGGGCGCCGCTTCCGCGGACGGCCGCCGCCAGCTGGAGTCGGAACACGGCGCTGGCAACGCGAGGACGTGGCGGGACGACTATGCGTTCGCCGAGGTCGGACGCGACCTCGACTACTTCGCGGCGGCCAACGACTACTTGACGAGCACGCCAGGTCTGCCGTGGACCGAGAAGCGCTTCTCGACCCGGCTCACGCCGGAGGGACGCGCCACCTTGCTGCACGACAGGATCAAGTTCTCACCCGTCGGCGCGGCCGAACACGTCGAGCCGCTCACCGACGACGCAGCCTGGGAGGCCGCGCGCCGACGTCACCTGCCGACTCCGAGCTAGGCGTCGCGAAGTTCACGGCGCAGGATCTTGCCCGCCGCGCTCTTGGGGATCGCGTCGATGAGCTCCATCAGGCGGACCTGCTTGTAGCTCACCAGGTGCTCTCCCACCAGCTCCTGGATCTCTTCGAGGGTCACCGTCTGACCTTCGACCGGGACCACGAAGGCCTTGGGAAGCTCGCCC
>CAYUBX010000229.1:2540-5838 GCA_964443165.1 uncultured Acidimicrobiales bacterium | reverse complement strand
AGCCCCGGTGACGGTCGCCCTCCAGAGGGCCCGGGTGGAGATCGACGCGTATACAGGCCGGTGCACGGCTCTCGACCATCGCTACTACTCCCATCGGGCCCGCCAGGAGCCGGAGCGTCAGGCGCTCATGGTTCGGGTGGTCGAGCCGTGACCGAGACTCCTGTCGCGCCGGAGGAGGTGCGACGTCGAGCCGACCGTGTGCGCCAGCGGATCGAGGATGCAGGAGGCGATCCGGACCTCGTGGAGATCGTCGCGGTGACGAAGGGGTGCGGGCCATGGGCGATCGAGGCGGCCGTGGCGGCCGGCCTGGCGACAGTCGGAGAGAGCTACGTCCAGGAGATGCAGAGCAAGGTCGGTGAACTCACGTCCGACACGCGTGAGGCGGCGCGTATCCACTTCATCGGGTCGCTCCAGACCAACAAGGTCCGGGCCGCCGTCCCCATCGTCGACGTCTGGCAGTCGGTGGATCGCCCCTCGCTGGTGAAGGAGTTGGCCAAGCGCGCTCCGGGCGCCGCGGTGATGCTGCAACTCGACATCGCCGACGTCGCCGCGCAGGGTGGTTGCCCCTTGGAGCAAGCTCCCGACCTGCTGGCCTTGGCGACCGGTCGCGGTCTCGACGTCGTCGGTGTCATGGCGATCGGTCCGCAGGCTGATAATGACGTCGTCACGGCTGCCTTTCGGCGGGCCGTGGCCTTCGCCGACGAGCATGCGCTTCCGCGGCGTTCACTCGGCATGACGGGCGATCTGGAGGCTGCGGTGGCCGCAGGCACGACGATGATCCGTGTCGGAACAGCGCTCTTCGGTGAGCGCCCACCGCGCTGACGGCGCGGTACCCTCGAACTACGAGGAGGTCACATGGCTTCGATGTGGCGACAAGCGATGCTCTACCTCGGACTCGGCCCGGACGAGGGGTACGACGACCTGGCTGATCAACAGCACGCGACAACGCCGTACCGCGGGGTTCAGGACGAACCCGAGGTAGAGATCGAGGACAGCTTGGTGACGTTGGTCAGCGGGCACGATGCTGCGCGTGGCCCCGACCTCGAGGTTGCGGCGCCGGCGGCTGCCGTCGCAGCAGTGGCCGCGGTGACGCCGTCTCCGTCTGTGACAGATGCGATGGCCGGCGCCGGGCTCCAACCGACCGGATCGGTGCGGACGATCCCCGTGTCGCCGGCCAAGCCCCACGTGGTGGCGCCTCGGTCGTTCAACGATGCGCAACAGGTGGCCGACCGGTTCAAGGCCGACCAGCCCATCATCGTGAACCTTCAGGGCGTCGAACGCGACCTGTCCCGGCGGATCATCGACTTCATAAGCGGCCTCTGTTATGCCCTCAACGGCAACATGGAGAAGGTCGCCGATTCCGTGTATCTGCTGGCCCCCTCCAACGTGAGCCTGCCCGAAGAAGAGCGACAGCGCCTCCAAGAGCGCGGCCTCCACTACTGAGCGGATCACCGACGCACTGTGACCTCCATCCTCTGCAACCTCGTCCTCGTTTACATCTTGGCGATCTTTGGCCGCATCCTCTTCAGCTGGATCCCCATCTCGCCCGACAGCCCCGTCGCCGCCGTGCGGTCCGCTCTCGTGTTCATCACCGAGCCGCTCATGGGCCCGCTCCGGCGGGCCCTTCCGCCCGTCCGATTCGGCGGATTCGCGATCGACTTGTCACCGATCATTGTGCTGTTGGTACTGCAGATCGTGGTATACGGGGCGATCTTGGGCTGCTGATCTCGCCGAGGGTGGCCGATCGCGATATCCCGAGGGGTGCTTGTTAGATTCGAGTCATGGACGAGGGAATGGAAGAACTGACTCCTGCGATGCTGCTCGAGCAGCAGTTCCCGGAGAAGTTTCGCGGGTACGACTGCGACAATGTCGACGACTTCCTGAGCCGTGCCGCGGGGTCTCTGGAGCAGATCCTCGCTGAGCGCGATCACCTGAGGGCACGCGTCTCCCAGCTCGAGGCCGGCGTCGCCGAAGGTACGACCGCCACGCCGGCCCCCGCCGAGCCCACGCAGATCACACGGATCATCGAGGAGGCGCAGCCCGCCCCCGAACCGGCACCGGAGCCGGTCGTCGCTGCTGCGGCTGCAGCCTCGGGCGAGTCCGACGTCGAGGCGATCAGCCGAGCGCTCGTCCTCGCCCAGAGGGCCGCGGACGACGCGGTCGCAGAGGCCCAGTCCGAGGCGGCGAGGGTCGTCGCCGAGGCGGAGACCGAGGCCAAGGCTCACCTGCTGCGGGCCGAAGCCGAAGCCGACCAAATCAAGACGCGCGCCCAGGCCAAAGCGGAAGAAGAGGCGCGTGGCACTCGCCGCGAAGCCGACGAGATGCTCGTTCAGGCGAGGGTCGCCCGCGACGATGCGGAGAAAGAGGTGGAGCGCCTCCGGGCCGAGGCACTCGACAACGCTCGCGCCGAGGCTGACAGTCTTCTCGAGGACGCCCGCGAGCGGGCCGCCACCCTCGTCGACGAAGCCCAGGCCAACGCGACCCGTGAGCTCGAGCGGCGGCAGGCCGAGCTCACATCGGAACTGGCCGAGTTGGACCGCCAGGTCGCAGCTCGCCGCAACGACGCGCGCCGGCTCACCGATCTGGTGGGCGGTCGCCGCGAGACCATCACCACGGTTGCCCGCGAACTGGAGGCACTCGGTGAGCGCCTCGAGGACGTGAGCGATGGCGGTGGTGTGCTTCCGTCCGCTGCGGCTCCCTCCTCGACGAACGTCGTCGACATGGCCCCACCCCCACCCCCGGCTCCCGCCGCGCCCGCCCCGGCCCCGGAGGCCGAGCCCGCCGAGCCGACCATCACCAGCGGCAGCTCAGCCTGGGCGGCGGACTCGGCTCCGTCGACAGCTCACCCCGCCGGCTCCGAATCGAGCCTCTCCAAGCCTCGCTGGGCCACCATCGACGGTGCGTCCGGGGCCGACGGCGAGCGGCCGGATCTCCACGTGGTCGAGCCGACCGACGAGTCGGCGCCCGCCGAGGCCCCTGACGAGGTGGAGGAGCCAGAAGCTCGCCAGGCAGCGACTGAGGCACCCGCTCCCGAGCCGGCACCGCCGGTCGTTGACGAGAACACCCTGCCGAGCGTCGGGCCGCCGGCTGCCCCGGAGCCACCAGCTGCGCCCGAGCCCGATCAGGCCCCGAGCTTCGAGCCGTCCACGACCGTCACCGGGACGGACGAGATCGACGACCCGTTCCTCGCCGCGTTGCGCGGTCGCGAACCGCTGCGCGGCGACGACACCGAGGACGACGGAGCACGTCGGCGCCGGCCCCCGCGTAGCGTAGGGGTGGGGTGAGAACGTAAGGCTCC
>CAYUBX010000229.1:0-2530 GCA_964443165.1 uncultured Acidimicrobiales bacterium | reverse complement strand
GGTCGGTTCAGACCTTCAGGATCGCGACCTCGGGGGAGTCGCCTCCCGCAGACCACGAGATCGAGTCGGCCAGGACGGCCGTCGCCACAGCGGGTTCGTGGGTCCGGATCTCGTCGAGCTGCGTCGGGCTCCACATCACCGACACCTCGATCCGGTCGGTGACCTGGAGGTCGGCCTCCTTGCGAGCCTGCTGGATGTGACGGATGAGGTCGCGGGCCAGTCCTTCCGCCTCGAGTTCGGGGGTGACCTCGGTGTCGAGGACGACGATCGCGTCGTTGGCGCGCAGGGTGGCGGTGGTCTCGGGGTCGACCGGCTCGAGGGCGAGTTCGAACTCGCCCTCTGCGAGAATCTGGTCTGCGATGGCGATGGTCCCGCCGGTCTCTCTGGTCCACTCACCTGACTTCGCCGCAGCGAACACCGTCTGAACATCGCCACCGAGGCGCGGGCCCAGCACACCGCCGTTGGGGCGAAGAACGAACGCGGCGTGGGCAGCGAGGTCCTCTGTCAGCGTGACGGTGCGCACGTTGAGCTCATCGGCCAGGAGTTCGGTGAGCGGCGCGAGGGCCTCGGTCCCCGCGCCGGCCACGGTCACCTCGCTGAGCGGCAGACGGACGCGGAGGCCGGCGTCCTCCCGGATACGGAGGCCCACCGAGGCGACCTCGCGAAGCCGGTCCATGCCGGCGACGAGCTCGGGGTCGGACGGCAGCTCGTCGGGCTCAGGCCACTCGGCGAGATGCACGCTTTCGCCGCCGGTGAGACCGCCGTGGATTTCCTCCATGATCATCGGAAGGAAGGGCGCGGCGACCCGCGTGAACGTCGTGAGGACCGTGTAGAGGGTGTCGTACGCGTCCGGATCGCCGCTGCTCCCCGGTTCGGTGCCCCAGAAGCGGTCGCGGCTGCGGCGGATGTACCAGTTGTTGAGGGCATCGATGAAGCTCTGGATCTCGCCGGCTGCGCCGGCCAGGTCGTAGGCGTCGAGCGCCGCGGTGGTGGCCTCGACGAGCGATCGCGCTTTGGCGAGGAGGTACCGGTCGAGCAGATGGGTCGAGTCGGTTCGCACCCGGGCGCGGCGGTCGTCGACGTTGGCGTACAGCGTGAAGAAGGAGTACGCGTTCCACACGGGGATGAGGACCTGGCGCACCACGTCGTCGATTCCCGTGTCGGAGATCCGGGTGTCTCCCCCTCGAACGATGTTGGTGGACATCAGGTACCACCGCAGTGCATCGCTGCCCTGGGCATCGAAGATCTCGGTGGGCTCGGTGTAGTTGCGGAGCTTCTTGCTCAGCTTGTTGCCGTCCTCGGCGAGCAGGATGCCGTGGCAGATCACGTTCTGGAAGGCCGGCCGGTCGAACAGTGCGCCGGCCAGAACGTGCAGCGTGTAGAACCAGCCGCGCGTCTGGTTGATGTACTCGACGATGAAGTCCGCGGGGAAGTGCTCGTCGAACCAGTCCTTGTTCTCGAACGGGTAGTGCACCTGGGCGAACGGCATCGACCCTGATTCGAACCAGCAGTCGAGGACCTCCGGCACACGCCGCATGGTGCTCCAGCCGGTGGGATCGTCGGGGTTGGGGCGGGTGAGGCCATCGATGAAGGGGCGGTGGAGATCATCGGGCCGGATGCCGAAGTCGGCCTCCAGCTCGTCGAGGCTGCCGTAGACGTCGATGCGCGGATGGTCGGGGTCGTCGGACATCCACACCGGGATCGGCGCGCAGCCCTACTTTGACGTCAGCGGTTCCAACCCTATGCTGCTGGAGCCGACCTTTAACGACGAGACCCTCCGGGACACGCCCTTTGTGATGCTCCACGGGGGCTGGCCCTACGAGCGCGAGGCGGGCGTGATGCTGATCAAGCCCAACGTGTACGCTGACTTTTCGGCGCAGACCTTTCTGCGGTCGACACAGGCGCTCAGCCGGGCGCTGGAGGAATGGCTGGCCTGGTACCCGGAGCGGGTCCTCTTTGGCACGGACGCCTACCCCGACGACACCCCGCTCGCCAACTGGGAGGAAAAGGTCTGGCTCGCGACCCGGAGCGCACGGCAGGCGCTGGCGCTCGCGCTGACCAGGATGGCGGCGGCGGGAGAGGTCAGACGTGCCCGCGCAGAGGAGCTGGCGCGGATGGTCCTGCGCGAGAACGCGGTCAAGCTGTACCGTCTGGACCAGTGAACGCATTTTAACGCAGAGCCGCAGAGAGGCAGAGACTCAGAGGGGCAAAGAAGGCTCTTTGCGCACATTTACGTCCTTGGCGCCTTCGCGGTGACAAAGACCGCAGGTGGGGCACAAACTGTTATCGGAGAGACAACCCGTGGACGAGCAACAAGCCTTACGATTGGACGCCTGTGACCCGCTGAGTGCCTTCCGCGAGCGGTTCTATCTACGGCCGGGTGTGATCTATATGGACGGCAATTCTCTGGGCCTGCTCTCGCGTGACGCCGAGGGTAGCTTGCTGCGCGTCCTCCACGAGTGGAAGACGATGGGCATCGACGGCTGGATGAGTGCTGACATCCCATGGTTCCACTATGCCGAAGAACTGG
>CAYUBX010000228.1:0-5843 GCA_964443165.1 uncultured Acidimicrobiales bacterium | reverse complement strand
TCCAGGAGCGACTGGCTGCCGTGCGGTGGCCACCGGAGGTTCCGGGTTCGGAGCCGGCAGTCGAGCAAGAGATTTCCCCTCGTGACAACCACATTCGCCGAACTCGGCGTGCCCCAGGTCCTGTGCGACGCGCTGACGCGCCAGGGCATCACCAGTCCCTTTGCGATTCAGGAACTCACCATCGCCGATGCGATGGCGGGTCGAGACGTCTGCGGCAAGGCCAAGACGGGGTCGGGCAAGACCCTGGCCTTCAGCCTTCCCGCCCTCGCTCACACCGAGCCCGACGGTGACGGCAAGCCCACCACCCTGATGCTGACGCCCACCCGTGAGTTGGCCAACCAGATCACCGGCGTCGTCGAGCCGCTCGCCGAAGCGACGGAGCTCCGTCCGATCGCCGTCTACGGCGGCACCAATATCGAGAAGCAGATCGAGACGATCCAGCGCGGGATCGACATCATCATCGCCACGCCCGGACGCCTGATCGACCTCATCGACCGCGGCGCCGTCGACGTCGCCCGCGTCGAGCGAGTGGTGGTCGACGAGGCCGACCGGATGGCCGACATGGGCTTCATGCCCCAGGTCGAGTGGATCCTTCGCCACATCGAGGCCGACCACCAGACGATGCTGTTCTCCGCCACCCTCGACGGCGCCGTCGACACGGTGGTGAAGCGGCACCTCGACGACCCCGTCTTCCACGAGGTCGAGGAGCGGGAGGTGACCGTCAGCGAGATGGGTCACCTCTTCATGTCGGTCCACAAGATGAACCGGGTGCAGGTGGCCGCTCGGATCATCGAGGGTGCGAGCAAGACGCTGCTGTTCACACGCACCAAGCGCGGCGCCGACCAGCTGCAGCGCGAGCTCCGCAACGAAGGCGTCAACGTGAAGGCCATCCACGGCGACCTGCGCCAGAACCACCGCGAGCAGGCGCTGGCGGAGTTCACCTCCGGGAAGATCAAGGCTCTCGTGGCCACCGATGTGGCGGCCCGGGGCATTCACGTGGATGACGTCGACGTCGTCATCCACTACAACCCGCCCGAGGACCACAAGACCTACCTCCACCGCTCCGGCCGCACCGCCCGAGCCGGTCAGAGCGGCACCGCGGTGACGATGTTCCTGTGGGACGAGGAACTCCAGGTTCGGCAGCTCCAGCGGCGCCTCGGCCTCAAGCTGCCACTCCACGAAGTGTTCTCCAACGACGGTCAACTCGACGACCTCGTGGCGTGGGCCGCGCGTCAGGGGTGACGCCTGACGCGCTCCCTGATGGGGTGCGCGCTGCTCTTGACCGTGCCGACGCGCTGATCGCGACGGCTGACGCGTCAGAGGATGTTCTCGAGGCATTGGCCTCGGTTGGGGCCGCCAGGGTTGCCGAGCTGTCCGAACCCGGCGCGTCAGGAGTCGTGTACACGCCGTTCGCCGTGGCGCGTCAGCTGGTCGACCTGTGCGAGATCGGACCAGAGGACACGGTCTCTGACCCTGCTGTGGGCTGCGGGGTGTTTCTGCTGGCTGCGGGGGAGCGGATGCTGGGGCGCGGCGCGTCTGTCGGACGCGCGGCCGACGCGCTGCACGGCGCCGATGTCGATCCGGTGAGCGTGGCGGTGACGCGTCAGGTGCTGACGCGCTGGGCTCGGTGGCGATCTGAGAGTGCTGTCGAGTTCCCCGGGATCGTGACCGCTGACGCGCTGCTCGACGAGGTGCCCAGCTGGCCTCACGCGTTCGACGTCGTGGTCGGGAACCCGCCATTCCTCGGACAGCTTCGATCATCGACGGCCCGGAGCCGTTCCCGAGCCAAATCACTCCGGTCGCGGTTCGGCGAGCTCGCTCAGGGGTACGTGGACGAGAGCGCTCTGTTCCTGGCGCGTGGCGCCGAGCTGCTGAGTCCCCGTGGGCGGCTCGGTCTCATCGTTCCGTCCAGTCTCCTCGGCGCCGCGTCAGCTGAGCCCGTTCGGCAGCGGCTGACGCGTCAGTCGCACCTGTCGGCCATCTGGGTGGGCGGTTCGGATGTGTTCGCTGACGCGTCAGTTGACGTCGTTGCGCCGATCCTGACGCGCGCAGCTGGCGCGTCAGGAGAGGTGCGGATCACCGACTGCCAGGGCGGCACGTTCCTCGCTTCGGATCCCGGTGATCGCTGGGCCGACGCGGTGGCGAGCGCGTCGGGTGTGCCGCGCGTCAGCCTGACGGGCGCGCCGCTCGGGGAGATGGCGCGCGTCACCGCAGATTTCCGCGACGCCTACTACTGGATCGCCGAACGCGTCAGCGAGCAGCACGAGACGCCGGACGCGCCACGGTTGGCGACTGTTGGACTCGTCGACCCCCTGCACTTTCGACACGGCCACAGTTCGGTGCGCTTTGCCAAACGACGGTATGACGCACCCGTGGTTCCTGACGCGTCAGGGGGCGCTCGCTACCTCACATGGCGTTCGAAGCGGCTCCGTCCGAAGTTGCTGGTCGCGACTCAAACCAAGGTGCTGGAGTGCGTCGTGGACGCGTCAGGCGATGTCCTTCCCTCGACCCCACTGTTGGTCATCGAGCCGACTGACGCGTCAGATGTCTGGCGCGTCGCTGCGGCCCTGACGAGTCCAGCGCTCTCTGCGTGGGCCGCGCGTCAGGGGAGTGGTACGGGTCTCGGCCAGGGAACCTTCCGTCTTCGGGCATCACAGCTCGCTGACGCGCCGCTGCCCACTGACGCGTCAGCCTGGGACGAGGGCGCGCAGCTGGCGCGTCAGCTGCACAGCGACGGAGGCGAGGCGCCGTCCATGGACGGCCTCTACGAGCTCGGGCGCATCATGAATCGCGCCTACGCCGAGGCCGATCCTGACGCGCTGCTCGACTGGTGGATGTCGCGCCTCCCACACCGCGGCCGCGCGTCCGCGTGACGCGTCAGTGCCGGCAGTGCGGCCCGTGCTGATGCTCGAGATCCACGAGCAGCTTTGCCCTCACCGCCCGCCGTCCTGCGTCCACCCGCATCGTTGAGGTCCACTGCACGAGTCGGGGATTGAGGAGCAGTTCGACACCGTCGTGGATTACCCGCTGGTACGGCTCGAGGTTCTTCCCTCGGAGGTGGGTGTCGACCGACACCTCAGCGACGCCGCCTCAACCGATAGGGGGGATGAAGTCGATCGCAGCGGTTCCGCCCTTTCGGCGAATCCAGTCCACTGCCGCCTCGGTCACGTGTACCTGCATGCCGTTGCCAACCACCTCGCCAGCACGTTTCTTCCCCAAACGTGTTGGGGTGAATCATGAGCAGTCTTGTAGCGTTTTGCACCAGTCAGGAGATGGTGTGAACCGATCTGCAACCGAGACCGACGACGCGGCCCTGCCCCAGCCGCCGGCGTCCGGTGCCTGGTTCCCCGACATGCCGATCGCCGAGCGGCGTTTCCTGGATCTCTCTCCCGAGCGGCCCTTTGCCCTCGAGGGTGGTGGCCTACTCGTCCAGCCCGAGGTCGTCTTCGAGACCTGGGGAACGCTCGACGCATCGGCGGGCAACGCCCTCCTCGTCTGCCACGCGCTCACCGGTGACGCACACGCTCATGGCGATGCGATGCCCGGCCAGCCGTCCGAGGGCTGGTGGAACGACTTCATCGGCCCCGGTCGCCCCCTCGACACCGACCGCTTCTTCATCGTGTGTGCCAACGTGCTCGGCGGATGCCAGGGCACCACCGGTCCGGCGTCGATCGATCCCGAAACGGGCCGCCACTACGCCGCCAACTTCCCGGTCGTGACCATCCGCGACGTGGTGCGGTCACAGCGGGCGTTGGCCGCGCATCTCGGTATCGAACAGTGGCTCGCGGTCGTCGGTGGGTCGATGGGCGGGATGCAGGCGCTGGAGTGGGCGGTGACCTACCCCGACCGTCTCCGAGGGCTCGTGATCATCGCGTCGACCGCAGCTGCCTCCACCCAGCAGATCGCCTGGAGCCAGGTGGGACGTCAGGCGATCCTCGACGATCCGGGCTGGCGGGGCGGTGACTTCTACGGGCTGGAACCTGGCGAGGGTCCGCACCGGGGCCTCTCCAATGCTCGCCGGATCGCCATGATCCACTACCGAAGCGACGAGGAGTTCGAACGGCGCTTCGGTCGCAACTCGAACATGGAGGGTGACCCGTTCAGCCTGAACCACCAGTTCGATGTCGAGTCCTACCTCGACTACCAGGGCAACAAGATCCAGTGGCGGTTCGACGCCAACACCTACCTCGTCCTCAACAAGATGATGGACCTGCACGACCTCGGTCGGGGCAGGGGCGGCGTGGAGAAGGCACTGACGCGCGTGAGAGTTCCCACGCAGATGATGAGCGTCCGCACCGACTTCCTGTATCCGCGCCACCAGCAGATGCGGATCGTCGATGGCCTCGCGGGTCGCGTGCCGGTCGAACATATCGACATCGACAGCGACAACGGGCACGACGGCTTCCTCACCGAGCCGGATCAGACCGGACCGCCGATGGGCGAGTTCGTGGAGCGCATCGCCAAGAACTGAGATGACCCGACGCGTCAGTCCGCCGGCGGACCAGGGTCGGTTCGCAGGATGTCGTCCACCTCGGCCATCTCCAGCGCCGAGAGGCGCCACGTGGAGGCGTCGACGTTGGCGAGGAGTTGCTCCGGGTTCGAGGCCCCGGCGATCACGCTCGGTATCTCCTGGCGCGTCAGCAGCCATCCGATCGCCAACTCGAGAATCGTCCGCCCTCGGTGGCGCGCCCAATCGGTGAGGCGGGCCGTGGTCCGCAGCTTCACGTCGTCGAGAAAACGCGCCACGAGGTCAGGCGATCCCTCGGCGAGACGTGAGCCCGCCGGTGGCCCGTCAGCTCCGACCTTGCCCGTCAGCAATCCGGACTCCAACGGGAAGAACGGCAGGAAGCCGACGCCCCTGGTCCCGCAGACCTCCAGCACCTCGTCCTCGGGCTCGCGGTGGAGCAGCGAGTACCGGTTCTGAACCGTGCGATAGGGCGCCCAGCCGTCGCGTTCGGCAACATCGGCCGCGTTGTCGAGGCGTTCCGCGTCGTAGTTGCTGCACCCGACCTCACGCACCTTGCCGGCGACGACGAGCTGGTTGAGCGCTTCGAGCGTCTCGGACTCGGCCACCTCGGAGTCGGGAGTATGGATCTGGTACAGGTCGATCCAGTCGGTGTTGAGGCGCCGGAGGCTTCGGTCGACCGCCCTCTTCACGTACTCGGCGCTGCCTCCGGTCAGCCCGAGATCGACGTCTCGCAGGCCGAACTTGGTGGCGATCACCACCTCGTCGCGGTGACGAGCGACGGCCTCGCCGAGCATCTCCTCGGATCGTCCGTTGCCGTACACGTCGGCGGTGTCGAAGAACGTGACCCCCGCATCGAGACATGCGTGCACCAGACCTGTCACCGCGTCGTTGTCGATGCGCGCGCCGAAGTTGTTGCACCCGAGCCCGACTGCCGACACCTCGAGCTCGCCGATCTGCCTCGTCTCCACCCTGCCGAGGCTAGAGGCCGGGGCTACCGTGCGACCGTGCCGGAGGGAATCGAGATCGAGATCTACCGGCGTGCTGCGGCGGCGGTGATCGGTCGGCGGGTGCGAGGGGTCGAAGCCACGCCCGGCTACCTGCGCCACGGGGTCACCGCCCAGCAGCTCGACGCGGCGATTGCGGACCGAATCGTGGTCGCCGCCCGCCGGATCGGAAAGCTGCTCCTTCTCGACCTCGGATCACAAGCGGGCCGTCCCGACACCACCCTCGGGCTTCGCTTCGGAATGACCGGCCGTCTCCTGGTCGACGGATCGGGCCCGATCGACGAGCTGCTCTACTCAACCACCGCCCCTGACCCCAGGTACCAACGGTTCACCCTCACGTTCGACGACGGTGCGCTCGCCGTCGTCGACCC